>DASRHD010000125.1:0-12582 GCA_035650695.1 Opitutaceae bacterium | reverse complement strand
CTCGGCGCTGAGAATGCAAACGCCGGCGCAATCGAAATTAAGCCGAATGCAGCGGCGCAACGCTTCCAGTTCGGTCGAATGGTCAAGGCACGCGTCCGCGCAAGAAGTGCAAACCTCCGCGCAAGCCGTCAGGGCGTCAATCGCCTCCGCGCGGCTGCCGACCTTCCGCGAAAAATGAGGGCTCGTTTCGGCGATGGTCATGACAGGAAGGGGTAAGACAAAATACCCTCATTCCCTCGGCCAAACTATCAGAGACGATCCGCTTCTTCCCGCCGGGGAAAAGCCGGTGGGGGAAGACCCACCGTGGCTTATTTTCGCGCCAGCCAGAAAATGAAGGTCAGCAGCAGGCTCAGGAGCAGGCAGGTGACGAGAGGAAAATGAAAACTGAAATTACCTTTGGTGTAATGAATGTCGCCCGGCAGGTGGCCGAGCCAGCCGCGACCGAATCCCGTCTGCAAGATGATCCCTACGCCGCAGAGAACCAGCCCTAAAATAAATAATATTTTTCCTAACTCATTCATGGATAAATTAAATATAACGCAAAGATACTCTCGATAAAAGCGGCAAAAATGGGGGTGCGCTTGACTTAATCTTTAGTTAGGACATGTCCTATTAGTTTTTATGGTTCCCCCTGTTGCCGCGCCTGCCCAGCTCGATCTTGAGCAAGCCCCTGCTGAAGAGCGAGTGCGCTGGGCGGTCGAGACTTTTGGCGAGGGATTGGTCATGACCACCAGCTTTGGCATCCAGGCGGCGGTTATGTTGCATCTCGTCACGCAGGTGGTGCCGAAAATTCCGGTCATCTTCATCGACACCGGCTATCTTTTTCCCGAGACCTATCGTTTTGCCCGCGAGTTGACGGAGCGCTTGCAGCTCAATCTGAAAAAAGTGGTGCCGGCCATGACCGCGGCCGAACAGGAGGCGCTCTACGGCAAACTTTGGGAGCAGGGCCTCGAGGGGCTGAATCGCTACAACTTCATCAACAAAATCGAGCCGATGGAACGCGCCGTCCGCGAACTGGGCGCAACGGCGTGGCTGGCCGGTTTGCGCCGCACGCAGGCAAGCACGCGGGAACATCTGCACGTCGTCCAGACGCAGAACAAGGTCACCAAGATCCATCCCATCGTCGACTGGGATGATCGCCGTGTTTACCGTTATCTCACCCAGCATAACCTGCCTTACCACCCGTTGTGGGAGCAGGGCTACGTTTCGGTCGGCGACTGGCACAGCACGAGCAAGCTCATCGATGGCATGAGCGAAGAGGCGACACGGTTCAACGGCCTGAAGCGCGAGTGCGGACTGCACGAGCCCAGCGGCAAGGCGGATTTTCAGATCTGAGCGCGCGTTCTCCGCCCGCGCGGCTGCTTATCGCGCCACGCGGTAGTGCAACAGCAGCGTTCCGCCGGCATTGAGCTTTTCCAGCGTCAGCAATTCCAGCCGAACATCGACCGTTCCTGCCAGCAGCGGCGTGCCCTGGCCGAACAGCACCGGTTCCACCGTCAGCCAGAGTTCATCCACCAGACCGGCCGCAAAAAACAGGCCATGAACCTGGCCGCCGCCCAGTAGCGCGCAGCGCCGCCGCCCGCGCGCCTCCAGTCCGGCGATGATTTTTTTCGGCGCCGCGGCGCTGAATTCGAGTTCGCCCGCCCGCGCCTCCGATGCATATGCGGCCGGGTCACGGGTCAGGACGAGGCAGAGCCGTTCCGGCGCCGCCACATGGGCCCGGATCCATTCCCGCGCCCCGCGGTAGGTCACGCCGCCCATCACGCCACAGTCGAAGCCCGCCAGCGCGGCGCGGAAGTGGGTCTTGTCCTCCGGCGACGTGAAGCTGCTGCCGGCCTGGTCATGGCGCGTGATGAAACCGTCGAGCGATTGCGCGGTCAGGAGCGTGACATGCATGAATGCTCCACATAGCACCCGGTCACTTCCTGACTCAAGCGCCAAGACTTGCCTGGAACCTCTCCGCGGCCCAGCCTGACTGCCGGTCCACATGAAAAAGGCTCTCATCACCGGCATCACCGGTCAGGACGGCTCCTATCTCGCCGAGCTGCTGCTGGACAAAGGCTATGAGGTCCATGGCGTCATCCGCCGTGCCTCCACCTTCAACACCAGCCGGATCGACCACCTTTACCGCGATCCCCACGTCAACGGCGTCCGCCTTTTCCTTCACTACGGCGACCTGGCGGACTCGGTCCAGATGGTGAAACTCCTCTACGAGCTCCAGCCGGACGAAATCTACAACCTCGGCGCGCAATCGCACGTCCGCGTCTCGTTCGATATTCCGGAATACACCGGCGACGTCGACGGACTTGGCGCGCAACGCATTTTGGAGGCCATCCGTGAGGCCGGCCTGGTCAAGAAAGTGCGCTACTACCAGGCCTCGTCCTCCGAAATGTTCGGCAAGGTCAGGGAGGTGCCGCAGACGGAAAAAACGCCATTCTGGCCGCGTTCCCCCTATGGCTGCGCCAAGGTCTATGCCTATTGGCTGACGGTGAATTATCGCGAGAGCTACCGCCTGCACGCGAGCAACGGCATTCTTTTCAACCACGAATCGCCGCGGCGCGGCGAAACCTTCGTCACCCGCAAGATCACCCGAGCCGCCACCCGTATCAAAATGGGCCTGCAGCAGGATCTTTATCTCGGCAATCTCGACGCACGCCGCGACTGGGGTTATGCGAAGGAATACGTCGAGATGATGTGGCTGATGCTCCAGCAGGACGAGCCCGACGATTACGTCGTGGCGACCAACGAGACCCACAGCGTGCGCGAATTTTGCGAGGAAACCTTCGGCCTGCTCGGCCTCGACTGGAGCAAATACGTCAAACACGACACGCGCTACGAACGCCCCGCCGAGGTCGATCTGCTGATCGGCGATCCGGCCAAGGCGGAAAAGCAGCTCGGCTGGAAACCGAGGGTTCGGTTCAAGGAGCTGGTCAAAATCATGGTCGACCACGACCTCGATCTGGCCAAGCGCGAGGCGCAGATCGCCAAACTGCCCAACCCCTAGCAAGGGGCCAAAACCAAGGATCGGGAGGTCGAACAGCTTTGCTTCACCGTTCGGTCCGCCTTATCGCCTTCGATCCTCCTCGCCTTTAATCATGAAACTTTTCATTGCTGGACACGGCGGCATGGTTGGTTCCGCTCTCGTTCGCCGCTTCACCCGCGAACCGGGTTTTGCGCTCCTGCTTCGCTCGCATCGTGAACTCGATCTCGCCGACCAAGCGGCGGTGCGTGAATTTTTTGCCGTGGAGAAGCCCGACGCCGCGATCATCGCCGCGGCCCGGGTCGGCGGCATCCACGCCAACAACGCCTATCCGGCGGACTTCATTTACGATAATCTCATCATCGCGGCCAACACCATCGAGGCGGCCCATGCCGCCGGGGTAAGGCGGCTGCTTTTCCTCGGCAGTTCCTGCATTTATCCCAAGAACGCGCCGCAGCCCATGCCGGAGGACGGTCTTCTCACCAGTCCGCTCGAGCCGACGAACGAGGCCTACGCCATCGCCAAGATCGCGGGCCTCAAGCTCTGCCAATTTTTCCGCCGCCAGCACGGCGTGCTTTTCCATTCCGCCATGCCGGCCAATCTCTACGGTCCGGGCGACAATTATCATCTGGAGAATTCGCACGTCCTACCGGCCCTTATCCGCAGGTTTCATGAGGCAAAAGAGGCCGGCCGCGCCGAGGTCACCGCCTGGGGCACGGGCGCGCCGCGCCGGGAATTTCTCCACGTCGACGACCTGGCCGACGCCTGCGCCTTTCTTCTCCGCGTCGCGGATCCGCCCGATTGGATCAACGTCGGCACTGGCACCGACGTGACGATCAGGGAACTGACCGAGACCGTTGCCGCCGTCACCGGCTTCACCGGCCGCATCGTCTGGGATACCGCCAGGCCCGACGGCACGCCGCGCAAGCTCATGGACGTTTCCCGCCTCTCCGCCCTCGGCTGGCACGCCCGCATCGGCCTGCGCGAGGGCATCGAAAAGACCTTTGCCAGCTACCTGGCCGAAAAAGCCGCCGGGACTCTCCGGAGTTAGAGCGGTCTTGGCTTTTTCCGGCCACGTTTCATCGTCGGTCCCGGCGCCCGTCTTTCCGGCGCCAACCCTGCCATGAGCGACGACACCATCGAACTCCAGCCCGAGGAGGAATTGGGCGAAAAAAAATCATTCTGGGATCATCTCGATGATCTGCGCAAGGTGCTCGTCCGCTCGGCCATTGCCATCGGTCTTGCCTTCCTCGCCTGCATCCTCCTCGACAACCGGCTGGTCCGCATTCTCGAGTACCCCCTGCGGCATATGGATATTTTCGATGTGCCGCGCCCGACCGTAACCTTTCAAATCGGCTCCTCGCAGCTCGGGCCTTATCCGGTATCCCGCGACCAGTTCGCCGGGCTCCCCCCGGGCAAGGCGCCGCATGTCGTTTTCCAGGTCGATGCCGCCAAGGTCGGCGAACAGCAGGTGGTCACGCTGAAGACACTTTCCGACAACAGCGGCAGCGGCAGCAGCCTGCGGGTGCAACTGCACAACCTCAGTCCGGCCGAGGGCTTCCTTGTTGCCTTCCACGTCGCCCTCTACGGTGCGCTGGTGGTCTCCGCGCCATTCTGGATTTTCTTCATCGGCCAGTTTCTCCTGCCGGCACTGAAGATGAACGAAAAGCGCCTGCTCTTCACCTGGCTGGGGTGGGGCACGGTGCTGTTTATCACCGGCGTGCTCACGACTTATTTCTTTCTCCTTCCCGTGGCCCTGCGCGCCTCGATGGAGTATTCCAACCTGCTCGGCTTCAGCGCCGACTTCTGGCGGGCCGACGAATACATCAGCTTCGTCTGCAAATTTCTTCTCGGCATGGGACTGGGCTTCCAGTTTCCCCTCGTCGTTCTCTTGCTCGTGCGGCTCGGCATCCTCACCCACAAGCAGCTCGCCCACTACCGCCGTCACGTCATCGTCCTTTCCCTCATCCTCGGCGCGGTCCTGACCACGCCCGAGGTCATCACCCAGATCTCCATGGCCGTGCCGCTCTATGTGCTCTATGAAATCTGCATCTGGATCGCCTGGTACTGGGAAAGGAAGGCCCGGCGCGCCGGTCAGCTCGCCGCCTCCTGAAACATGGCAGCTTCCGGGGGAAGGTCCGCCCGGCGGCCGATTTTTCTTTCCTGAGCTCCGGAGTTCCGGATTAATTTCCCTTCCATGATTTCTCCCGAAACCTTTTCCCATATCGACCACATCAAGAAGCGCGCCGGGCACTTGTGGAGGTTTCTTTGACGGCGAACAGAAGCTGCGCGAAATCGAGGCGCTCGAGGCGGAGATGGCCGCGCCCGGTTTCTGGGACAACAACGAACGGGCCCAAAAGCATATCGCCAGGCTCAACGGCTTGAAGCGTGCCATCCTCCCCGTCGCCAATTTTCAGAAAAAAATCGCCGACGCCGACGTGATGATCGAGTTGGTCGAGGCTGCGTCGCCGGCCGAGCAGGAGACCTACGCCCGCGAACTCGATACTACCGTCACCGGCCTGGTGACCGAGCTTGATCAGCTTGAGCTCGCCTCCTTCCTCAACGGCCAGTTCGACCATAATAACGCCATCCTCAGCATCCAGGCCGGCGCGGGCGGCACCGAATCCTGCGACTGGGCCGATATGCTTTTCCGCATGTATAACCGTTGGGCCGAGCGGCGCGGATTCGAGGTTGAAGTCCAGGACGTGCAGGCCGGCGACCAGGCCGGCATCACCAAGGCCACCCTGCTGATCAAGGGCGAAAATGCCTATGGCTACGCCAAGGCCGAGCGCGGCGTCCATCGCCTTGTCCGCATCAGCCCGTTCGATGCCAACAAGCGTCGCCACACCTCCTTCTGCGCGGTCGACGTCGTCGCCGAGATCAACGAGGACATCAAGATCGAGATCCCCGAAAACGAACTTCGCGTCGATGTTTACCGCTCTTCCGGCAAGGGCGGCCAGGGCGTCAATACCACCGATTCCGCCGTTCGCATCACCCACCTGCCCACCGGCCTGGTCGTGGTCTGTCAGAACGAGCGTTCGCAGATCAAGAACCGCGCCAGCGCCATGAGCGTGCTCAAGGCCCGCCTCTACGAGCGCAAGCTCGACGAACAGCGCAGCGAGATGGAAAGATTCTACGGTGAAAAAGGCGAAATTGGCTGGGGTTCGCAGATCCGCAGCTACGTCCTTCAGCCTTATCAGATGGTCAAGGACCTGCGCACCGGCGTAAGCACGAGCGACACCCAGGGCGTGCTCGACGGGGACCTCGATCGCTTTGTCTACGCCTGGCTCCGCGCCGGCCAGCCGCGCCACCGCAACAAGGACATCCAGATGGACGATGAATAGTCGCCGGAGTTCAGATGGCGGAAATCGGAGTTCAGTAAATTCTTCTTCGTATCATTGCCAAATCTGACATCCGACCTCTGATCTCTGCACCATGACTGGTCTGGCCTACGATTCCATCCGCTCCGCGCTCGTCACGCAGCCATTGTTCGAGGACAAGACCTGGCAGCTTTCCCCCGACGCGTGGCCGCTCACGGCGGAGCAGGTGACGCAACTCGAGGCCATCGGCGCGGCCTGCCTGGAATACCATCAGGCCTTGGAAACGCTCTACCTTCGCTCCATCGCCGGAAAAAATCTTTTGCGCAACAAGCCGCTGCTGGCGCCCTGGGTCGCCGATTATCTCGACCGCGGAAAACCGGACGAACTCATCGCCCACGCCCGTGACCCGAAAAACCGCGGCGCCTTTCCGACCGTGCTGCGCCCCGACCTGCTCCTCACGGAGGACGGCTTTGCCCTCACCGAGCTCGATTCGGTGCCGGGCGGCATCGGCCTCACCGCCTTTCTCAACCGTCTTTATGACGGCCACGGCAGGATCCTTGGTGCCGGCGACGCGATGATCGGGAATTTTCATGCCTCGCTCGCCGCGCTGCGGCCAACCGAGCGTAATCCGCTCATCGCCCTTGTCGTCAGCGACGAGGCGGCGACCTACCGGCCGGAAATGCAGTGGCTGGCCCAGGAACTGCAGCGGCAGGGGAAACGCATTTTTTGCCTCCGGCCGGAGGCGATTTTCCCGCTCGGGGGCGCGCTCTTCTTCGACATCGATGGCAATCCGGAAAAAATCGACATTCTTTACCGCTTCTTCGAGCTCTTCGACCTCGCCAATATTCGCACCGCAAAATTTTTCTTCGAGGCCTGGCAAAATGGTGAGGTCGCGATTGCGCCGCCGATGCGGCATTTTCAGGAGGAGAAGCTCGCCCTCGCGCTTTTTCATCACCATCTGCTGACCGATTTCTGGGCTGAGCATCTGAGCGGCCGTGCGCTCAAACTGCTGCGCGCGCTCATCCCGCGCTCCTGGGTGGTGGACCCGGCGCCGCTTCCGCCCGGTGCCGTGCTCGACGGCCCGCATGCGGGCGGCCGGGCGCTCAACGACTGGCGGGATCTTGGCGCGGCCTCGCAGAAGGAGCGCGATCTCATCCTCAAGATCAGCGGCTTTCACGAAACCGCCTGGGGGGCGCGCAGTGTCGTTCTCGGCAGCGATTGCTCGCGCGAGGAATGGCAGCAGGGCGTGGAGCGTGCCATCGCCCTCGCGCCGGCCAATCTTCACGTTCTGCAGGAGTACAAAAAACCGCGCCGCACCCGCCACCGGCTGTATGACGCGAACGGCACGCACGCCGCTGCAGAAAAGGACGGCCGCCTGCGGCTCTGTCCGTATTATTTTGTCATCGAGGGCAAGGCCATACTCAGCGGCGCGCTGGCCACCTTCTGCCCGCCGGACAAAAAAATCATCCACGGCATGCAGGACGCCGCGCTTCTGCCCTGCCGGGTGGCGGGCTGACAAGTTTTTAGCCTCGTTTGCCGCATTAGACGCTGATTCACCGGGCCACGACGGTGAAAGGAATGGCGGGAAGAAAGTTGATTGGAATCGAGACCGTGCGGGCCTGACCTTTGGCCTTGGCTTGGGCATCGGGTTTGCGATCGAGGACGACCTGTACGATCAAGTTTCCTTTCAGGCCGGGTTTCACTTTCGCGGCATCGGACTGAAAAACCATTTCCGATCCGGTGAATGTCCGCGTCACTTCCTTGAGCGAGATGCCGTCAGGCGGATCGCTGAGTTCCAGCCGGATATTGCCTTGGGGAATCGAGGTGGGCACGCTGACCTTGAGGCGACCCTCGCCGCCGGCGACAATCTCGAGCGGCGTGGTGCCGGTGATGTCCGCAGGAAGCCGGCCGGGCAGCCGACCGGTCACAGTCAGCAACTGCTCCTTGGCCGGGACAAGATGACGGTAGGCGAAGGCTTGCATCAGGTCTTCCGCGGGAACGGCGGGGTGGGCCACGGTTTGACCGCCGATTTGGGCCCGTCCGACGAAAGCCAGCGGATGGGTGCCGGCCGGCGCGTTTAACGGGGCATTGAGGGTCAGTCGGATTTGGTCCTGTCCGGCCGGAATCTCCGCTCCCGCGAGGGAAAAATCATAAGGTGCCTCCGAGAGCTGGAGCGCAATCGGTCCGTCAAAACCGTCCCGTCGCAGCGCGAAGACGGTGACGACGGCGTTGGCGCCGGCGCGGAGATTGACGCTGGAGGGAACGGCGCGCAGTTCGAAATCGGGGCGAGCCGGATGCAGGTGCAGGCGATAGGCGAATTCCGACCCGCCCTGCTGCTGGGCGTCGGTCAACTGGACGTAATAGGTCCCGTCCGCAGGCAATTTCAAACTGAGGCGCGAGTCTGCCTGGTGTGTGATCAGGCCGGCGCCTTTGTCTTCATAGTCATCGTTCACCGCAAGGGTCTTGCCGTGGGCGTCGGTGAGTTGAAGGACGGAATCGAGCGGCGAATTCAGCCGGCGGGCGACGACCTCGATCACGATATCGGCACCGGCACGCCCTTCGAAACGGAAAACATCGCGATCACCGGGCCGGTTGATCCGGCCGTCGACCACCAGGGGAAGGGTGAGTTTTTGCGCATGCGCCGCGTCATCATTCGGCTCGGATTCCCTGACCGCCGGATCGGGGTCGAGCGCGAATGCGACCGGATTGGAATAAATGCCGTCGCGCTGCACGGCGAGCGCGAGCGGTCCCGGCGCCTTGCCTATGCCGTCGGCCTCGGCTTCTCTTGAGGGAAGGTTCCAACCGGCGGTTTCCACGGCGGTTTTCCGGCCCACCTGTCCGCCGAGCGGAAAAATTCCGGTGATAAAGGGCAGTTCGCCCGCGGTAATGCGGTAAACAAAGTCCTGGCGCCCGCGGTAGATCGAATCCTTGATCTCCATGAAATAGTCGCCATCGGCCGGAATTTCGCAGAAGAGCACGGGATCGGGGTCAAAACGGAAATGGTCTTCGTACGCCAGCTCGCGGTTTTGCGCGTCGCGGAGTGCGAGCGTTGCCTGGAACCAGCCGGGCACGGCATCGGCCAGATAGGGAAGGAGGCTGCGGGCGGCGACGGCGAAGACCAGTTTCTGGCCTTTTTTGGCGGTGAAACGGATGCGGTCAACTTCGCCGGGCATGATCTGGCCGTTGACCACCGCGGGAAGGGTGACGATGCGCTCAGGGCTTTGCACCAGCGGCCGAGGGTTGGCAGGATTGGGGCCGCCCGGTGCCGCGGTGCTGGGCGGCGCCGGCGGGTCGGAAAACTCCGGCAACTGACCGACGAAAAAGAAGAGCGGATTGGAAAGGCCATTGCCGTTGCGCAAGCGCACCTCGCGCTGACCGGGAGCGGCGCTCGGTGCAACGGTCACTTCCAACGTGACTCTTTCGCTGATGGCCGGTGCGGTCTGGCGGTTCATCCGGTAACCCGCCTTGGAGCGAATTTCGGCGGCATGCCGTTCGTCCTCCGGCGTCCAGGCGGGCTTCGCGCCGTCGCCGGTGCCCGTGCCGGCCGCCATGGCGGCCTGACGTTTGGCCTGGAGGGCCTCGACCTCCTCCTGCAGCGCTTTTTCTTCCTTCGGGGTAAGCGGGTGCTGGTAGTCGATCACCCGGGCGGTGATGCCGCCGCCGGAAAATTCGGCGGTCGCAGCACCCTCGAGAAATTCACCGCCGATCGCGACCTGGAACGTCGTTCCCTGACGGCCGCCGGCGGGATAAACATAGCCGATACGCGGACTGGAAAGCCGTGCGCCGGGCGTTTGCGCCGGCAGCGGCAGGACGGCGATAAAAAATCCGGCAAAAAGCAGTCGTGGCCTCAGGTGCATGGCGGGATTCACATGATTTCGCGGAGCCGGCCGGCGGTTTTAATTTTATCCGAAGGCGGCGGGAAAGCCGCCACGGGGAGGCCCTCGGGATGCGGCAGCCTGGCGTCGGCGGCGATGCCGAGTTTTTCATAAAGGCTGCCAATCAGGTCGCTGGGAAAAACCGGACGGTCGTGCACCTCTTCGCCGAAGGCGTCGGATGCGCCGACCGCCTGTCCGCCCTGGAAGCCGCCACCGGCGAGAAGGGCGGAAAAGACCTGTCCCCAATGGCCGCGGCCGCCGTTCCACGGCGCCTCCCATTGCACCCGCGGCGTGCGGCCAAATTCGCCGCCGCACCAGACGACGGTGCTTTCGAGCAGGCCGCGATCGGCCAGATCCTGCAGGAGGGTGGCGAGACCCTTGTCCAGTTCGGGCAGCTTGGCCCGCATCGTCTCGAAGTGGCGCTTGTGCGTGTCCCAGCCTTTGTAGTTGATTGTTACATACGGAACGCCGTGCTCGACCAGCCGGCGGGCGACGAGGCAGGACTGGCCGAAGGTATTGCGCCCGTAGCGATCCTTGAGCGCGTCGGTCTCGGAGGCGACGTCGAAGACCTTGCCGGCGTCGCCGAGGATGAGGTCATAAGCCTGGGTCTCCGCCCGGGCCGAGGCAGTGAGCGCCGGGGCGTCGGGGAGGGCATGGGCCAGGGTGTTGAGGCGTCCCAGCAGCTCGCGCCGGCTGCGCTGGCGCGCCTCACTCAGCCCCGGCGCAACCACCCCTTCGACCGCAAACGGGCTCCGCGCCGGGTCGCCGCCAGTGGCGAAAGGTTGATAGCGCTGACCGAGAAAACCGGCTTCGGAAAAACGTCCCTGCAGTTCGGTGAGCACGATGTACGGCGGAATCAATCCCCGGTAACCGGCATCGTAGCCTTTGAAGAGCGAGACGACGGCCCCGGCGGAGGGAAACACATAACGGTCGCCGGGGGCCCGCCCGGTTTGAACAATGTAGGACGCCGTCTCGTGCGCATTATTGTTATGGGTGAGGCCGCGAATAAGGGAATATTTGTCGGCTTGTCTGGCCAGGAGCGGCAACAGCTCGCAAATCCGGATGCCGGAGACGTTGGTCTCGATCGGATTTTTCAACGGACCGGTATAGTCATAACCTGCGTCGGGTTTCGGATCGAAAGTATCGAGGTGGCAGGGCCCTCCCCAGAGCCAGATTTGGATGACGGATTTGGCGGGAGGGGAGGCAACCTTGGGCGCCGCCGGCAGGGCGGCGAGGGCGCGCAGGCTGAAATTATGGGCGAGGAGCGCGCCGGCCGCGCCGTAAAATCCCCGGCGCAGGGCTTCGCGCCGGCTGAGCAACGGCGATTTTCCGGAGAGGGGGTCAGGAAAAGTCATGGGCGAAACGGCTTAGTGGCGATGGAGAAATTCGGCGCTGTTAATCAGCGCCCAGGCGATGTCGACGGCGGCCTGGCGGGAAGTCGTGCCGCCGGACTGTGCATAAGCGGTGATCGCGGCGCGTTCCTCTGCGGTGGGGTAGCGGGAGAGGATGGCGAGATAGAGCGCGTCGACCAGTTCGTGCGGACGTCCGCGGCTGGCGCGGAGCACGGCCTGCAGCGCCGGCCCTTGCGCCAGCTTGCGCTGGACCTGGCTGGAGTTGAGCAGATAGAGGCGCTGATCCGCGGTGGGGTTGTTGTTGCGTTCCGCTTCCAGCCCGCTGTCGCGCGGCGGCCGGCCGAACATTTCGAGAAACGAGCTGGTGATGCTGCCGTCAGGCAGCGCAATCGAGCGCACGTTTTCCGGCACATAGGTGAATGGCTCCGGAATGGCGCTGGTGTACTGCTCGGTTCCGCCGGTGATTTGATCGAGGGCGTCGATCAGAACCTCGGCTTCCAGGCGCCGGACCGGATAGAAGGCGAAGTTCGCCGCCGCCTCGGGCCGGTTGCTGCGCGGCAGGCAGGACAGCTGATAGGTCTGCGACTCGAGAATAAGCCGAAAGAGATGCTTCAGGTCGAAATGGGCTGCGACCAACTCGCGTTGCAGGCAGTCGAGGAGTTCGGGATTGATCGGCGGATTGTCGGGACGGATATCGTCCGGTTCCTGGATCACACCGCGGCCGAGCAGCCAGGCCCAGATGCGGTTGGCGATGGGGCGGGTGAACCACGGATTTTTCGGGTCGATCAGCCAACCGGCAAAAATCACGCGCGGATCGGCGCCGGGCGGAATCACGGCGGGCGTGCCATCGGGAAATTGCGCCGCCGGCGGGGCGGGCGGCGCTTTGGTTGGATCGAAGAAAACAATTTCCTCCTTCCATTCATCGGTGTGCTTGTAGCCGATCTGGGAAAAAAATGTCGCGAGAGCGGCCTGCCGGTCGGTCGGCCATTTTTCCAGCCGCGTGCCCATGAAGGTCAGGGCCACGGTGCGGGCCATGGTCGCGGCATCGCGATTCT
>DASRHD010000124.1:0-2755 GCA_035650695.1 Opitutaceae bacterium | reverse complement strand
TACCGTCACGACGGGTGGACGGCGCGTTGGATTCTCGTCCCAGAGCGGCAGCATGGCCGCCGTTTTCAGGGAGAGGGTCCCGCACGGCGATAAAATTCTCGCCTGTTCGCCGTTCTTCCCACCAATTTCGGCCCACTCCGCGCCGCCGATGTCCGCCGCCCGCTCCCTGCCGTCCGTTCCGTTCCCGCGCCTCACCCCGGCCCATCACCAGGCACTGCGGGCGCGTTTGCGCGCGGTGGTGCGCAATGCCAGCCCGGCCGAACCTTCCCTGGAAAAGACGGGCGCGGACCGCGGCGGCGAGATCGGTCCCTTCTGGGAGCTGGAGCCGACGCCGTTGGTGCTGCCCGCGGGCGAGTGGGCGCAGCTGGAAGCCGGCCTGCGCCAGCGGGCGCGGCTGGTTAATGCGTTTCTCTTCGATGCCTACGGCGGCCAGCTCGTGCTGCGCGAAGGACTGCTGCCTCCGGAAATCGTGCTCAACGATCCCTATTACCGCCGCGCCTGCCTTGAGCTCGAGCCGGAGCGCAAATTCCCGGCCATGTTGCTGTGCTTCGACCTGATCAAGACCGCCGCCGGCTGGCAGGTCACGGGCACGCACACCAATTCTCCCACCGGCCTGGGCATCGCCGTGCAAAACCGGCGATTTCTCTCCCATGAAGCCGGAGAAATCTACCGGACGCTGCCCGACCATCACAGCATCATCAATTTTCCGCTCCGGCTGCTGGACGCGCTGAAGCAGCTGGCTCCGCGCACCGCCACTGATCGCGCCGGCGGGCCGGCCATCGTCCTCCTCACCGCCGGACCGCACGATCCGTTCTACGCCGAGCACAGTTTTCTCGCCCGCAAGATGGGCCTGCCGCTCGTCCAGGGCGACGATCTGCTGGTGTTTGAGAATCGCGTCTATTTCAAAACCATTGCCGGCCTCGAGCCGGTGGACGTGATTTACCGGCGCCTGAACGACGCCCACATCGATCCGGTGGTTTTTTCCACCGATCACGAAACCATGGGCGTTCCCGGCCTGCTTCAGTGCATCCGCCGCCGCAGCGTGGTGGTGGCCAACGCCATCGGCTCGGGCCTGGCGGAGAATCGCGCGCTCGAAGCCTACCTGCCCAGGCTCATCCGTTTTTTTCTCGGCGAAAAACCGATTCTGCCCGGCGTGCCGACCTATACTTGCGGCGACACCGACCAGCTCGACTTCATCCTCGACGCGGCCGAGACGTTCCGTCTCCGCCCCGCTCACGATCCCCGCCTCGGCGATCAGGCGCTTCACCGGGCCGCGCCCTCCCTGCTCAGTCCGCACGGCCTGGCGCGCGAGGTGCGGGAGAATCCCTTCGGTTACGTGGCGCAAAAAAAACTTTCGCCTCTCCCCCTCCAGCCCGGCACGAAGCACTCACCTCCTTTTCGCCTGAGCGCCTATGTGCTGGTGCAGGGCCAGGACTGCCGGGTCATGCCTGGCGGCCTGGTCCGCCTCGGCCACGGCGAGCCCTGGCCGGACCGGGTGGGCCTGACCGCCGACGTCATTGTTCTTCAAAGCGGAACCGCCAGCCACGGCGGCGAGGCGGTGGATCGACCGATGCCGGCGGCCCTGCCCGAACCCTCCGCTCCGTCCACCGCGCTGGGCTCTCGCACGGCGGAAAATTTATTCTGGCTTGGCCGTTATCTCGAGCGTGCGGAAACCACCGCCCGGATGATTTCCATTCTCGACGATGTCGCGCTGGAGGAAATCCCCGCCCGCGACCGCCGGCGCTGGCTGCCGGTCTGGCAGGGATTGCTCGAAGCCACCGGGCACGCCGAGACCCAGCGCGTGACCCTGCGCACGCGCCCGCATGAGGCGTTTTCGCCCGAGACGGCCCGGCGCATGGCGTTTGACCCGGACCACGCCAGCTCAATTTATTCCTCCGTCCGCCTCGCCGCCGACAATGCCCGCCGCTTGCGCGATCATCTCAGCCCCGAAGCCTGGCTCCTCCTCCCCGGCCTGGTGGCCGCCTTGGACGCCGCCCGGCGAAAAAGCATCCCGCGGCGCCACGCCGAGACCGAGAACGTCACGGCCAGGACGGTGACGCGGGTGCTGGTTGACCTCAATGCCTTTCTCGGCACGGCCGAACGAACGATGCTGCACGATGCCGCCTGGTATTTTCTCCGTCTCGGAGCGCATCTCGAACGCGCCATCATGACCTGCAGCGCGCTCCGTCACGCACTCGGTGCCAACGGTGGCAGCCCCGCCGGCGATCGGGAGGCTCCCGAGCTTTCCGCCCTGCTCCGGATGCTCGGCTCGCAGGACGCCTATCGCCGCCTCTACCAGACGCACAGCCAGCCGCGGTTCATTGCCGATCTGCTGCTGCGCCAGGGGGCGGCGCCGCGCAGTCTCTACCACAACCTTGCCAACAGCCTCAACCGTTTGCGCGCCATCCGCGGGGCGCAGCCTGACCCGACCGCGGCCGAGCTGGCGGTGCAGGAGCTGCTCTCCGCCCTCCGCGCCCTCAACCTCGATCCGTTTTTTCCCTCTGCCGAGGAATCGGCCGGGGCCTCGTCCGATCCGAAGCCGTCCCCGCTGGGCGGATTCCTCGCCGATCTGCTCGGCCGGCTCAACGCGCTCCATTCGCTGTTGAGCGACCATTATTTCAGCCATCAGGCGCGGGTCTCGGCCGAGGCCCAAAGCGAACTCGGCTTGTAAGCGCGGTCCCCCGTGCCGCCCCTCCTCACACCTCCACGCCGGCAAGCACGCTGCGCAGGGTCTTCGCCAGCTCGGCGATGCGGT
>DASRHD010000123.1:0-4235 GCA_035650695.1 Opitutaceae bacterium | reverse complement strand
AGCACTTTTTCCTCCACCGTCCCGGCGCAGACCAGTTTGTAGCTCGTGACCACGCGCGATTGTCCGATGCGGTGGGCGCGATCCGTCGCCTGCGCCTCGACTGCCGGATTCCACCACGGATCGAAATGGATCACCGTGTCCGCCGCCGTCAAGTTGAGGCCGGTTCCGCCCGCCTTGAGCGAAAGCAGGAAAACCGGAACCTCCGCGCCGCCCTGAAATCGATCGATCTCCGCCTGCCGCGCCGGCCGCGACATCGATCCATCGAGATAGCAATGCGCCACACCCTGAGACTCGAGTTCCCGCCGCAGCAACGCCAGCAATGAGGTGAACTGTGAAAAAACGAGGATGCGGTGTCCATCGTCCACCGCCTCGGCCAGAAGCTCGCGAAACGCCTCGAGCTTGGCCGAGCCATCGAACGGCGTGCCTTCCGCGCCGTCTCCGCCCTTCCCTGCCTCCCCCGCGCCGCCGGCCACCAGCCGCGGATCGCAGCAGACCTGCCGCAAGCGCAGAAGCTGCGTGAGCGCCGCCAGCTGCAGCCGCCCCTCCCCCGCGCCGGAGGCCTCGAGATCGATCAGCTCGCGCTCGAACCGCTCCTGCAGCGCGCGGTAAAGCGCCGCCTGCGGCGCCGTGAACTCGCACCAGGTAACCTGCTCGATCTTCTCCGGCAGCTCGGACGCCACCGCCCGCTTTGTCCGCCGCAAGATATAGGGCGCCGCCTTCGCCCGCAGCCGTCCGTCGAACCACGCCCGCTCGTCGCCGCGCGCTCCGGCAGGCACGCCCTCGATGTAGCCCGGCATGAGGAATTCGAAGAGCGAGCGCAGGTCGTCGAGGGAATTCTCCACCGGCGTGCCGGTGAGCAGAAAACGCCCGCGGGCGCGCAGCGAGCGGAGCGCCTGCGCATTTTGGGAGCGGCGGTTCTTGATGTGCTGCGCCTCGTCGCCGACCACGCAGGCAAATTCTATCGCGGCGAACATCTCCCGGTCCCGCGTGAGCGTGCCGTACGACGTGATCACCAGGTCCCAGGCCGCCAGCCCGGCCGCCTCGGCGATCCGGTCTGCGCCGTGATGGATAAGCACGCGTAGTTCGGGCGTGAAACGCGCCGCTTCCCGCTTCCAGTTTTCGATCAACGACGCTGGACAAACGACCAGGCTCGGCGCCCCCGCCGCAGCGGCCTCGCCGCGCACCGCCGCCACCAGCACCAGCGCCTGCACGGTTTTTCCCAATCCCATCTCGTCGGCCAGGATTCCGCCCAGGCCAAGGCGGTGGAGATGCCAGAGCCACGCCGCGCCCAGCCGCTGGTAAAGGCGAAGCCGCGCCTCCAGTCCGGCGAGGAGGGGCGCCGGCGTCAGCTTTGAAAGATTCCGCAACGCCTCGGTCCGCACCCGCCATTCCTCGGGCGGCTGAAACCCGGGCGCCAGCTCCGCGAGGATTTCCTCCACCTCCGCCGCCCGCTCCGCGCCGATCCGATGTTTTTGTCGCGCACCCGCCAGCCCGGCGCTTCCCGCCAGCGCGCGCTGCGCCTCCCCCACACGGCGAATTTTTTCCGGATCGATCAGAAAAACCCCTCCGTCCGCCTCGACATAGTTGCGGCCGGCGGCCACTGCCTCCCGCACCGCCGCTTCCGGCGCCGTCCCGACCTTCAGGCCCACCGTGACGTCAAACCCCTCCCCGGCGCTGGCCGTTTCGCAGACGATCTCCGCCGGCCGGACGCCGGCGGTGTTTTTTTGGAAATTCGGCGTGAACCGGGCTCCAAACCCATCCCGCAGGCGCGCCCCGTGCTCGGCCAGAAACGACAACGTCTTGTGCCGGTCGCGCAGCCACCATTTGCGGTTCGACGGCTCCAGCACGAAGCCATGGTTTTTGAGCAGATCGAGCGCGGCGGCGTGGCTCGGGTGTTCGCGCGCCGGCAGCGCAATGGCCAGAAAATGCTCGGAACCATCCACCAGCATCGGCTCTCCTGCCGGCGCAGCCGTCCGCGGCTTCACCGGGGCGCTCTTTTCCGGCTCCGCTTTTGACGGCGCCACCGGGCTCTCCACCAGGTGCTCGCTCACTCCGGTCAGGGCGTCATCCTTCCATTCCAACGCGACGCCGGCCTTCTGGCTCCAATGGAACACCGGCTGACCATGGAAAGCATCCAGCAATGCCTGGAGTTTTTTGCGATCGAGCTGGAGATAAGTGCGCATGGGACCGGCGCCCGCCGCCGCCTTTCCCAGCCACCCGGCGAGCAAGGCCAGCCCCGGCAGCAATTTTTCAGGAAACCCGCCGGCAGCCGGCTCCAGCTCCAGCTTGACCACGATCGCATCGCGTGCGGCCGCGGCCGGAAGGTTGGGAGGAAGAAAAAGTCGGAGCATCGGATTGAACCAACGGAACGACGAAGGAAACCCACGCCCGCCGTCCTGTCCAACGTTACGTTGCAGGCGCGCCGGGAAAATTCTTTTGCGCCGAAATTTTATCCACCTGGCCGGCTCAACCTGCCCGCACCGCCAGGATGCCGTTGATCATGAATTGCACGGCGACCGCCGCCAGCAGCAGTCCCATGATGCGGATCGCGATGCTCAGGGCGATCGGGCTGAGCCATTGCATGCCGCGGGCCGACACGCGCAGGATCGTGTAGGTCGCCGCTGAAACCATCACGATGCTCAGGCAAAGAGCGATCTGCCGGGTCAGGTCCTGTGCCTGGCTCTCCAAGACGATGACGGTGGAAATCGCGCCTGGACCGGAAAGCATGGGAATGGCGAGCGGCGTGACAGCCACGTCCAGCTTCTCGGTGCCGGCCGCGGTTTCCTCGCGCGTTTCCAGCACCCGTGAACGCTGCGCCCGCAGCATATCCAGCGAGACCAGCAGCAGCACGATGCTCGCCGCGATCTCGAACGCCGGCATGGTGATGCCGAGAAACCGGAAAATCCACTGCCCGGCAAAGGCAAACCCCAGCAACACACCCGCCATCACAAACGCCGCCAGCCGGGCCATACGGATGCGGTCCGCCGGGGTGTTCGACGGCGTCATCGCGATGAACGCCGGCACCGCAGCCAGCGGATCGACGATCACGAAGAGCGAACTCGTCGCAAGCAGGAGGTAGGCGAGAAGGGACATGTTACAGCGGCGGGCGCGCCCGCCGCGACCAGAATGGACATTACCGCTCTGCCCGGCCGTTGCAAACTCAACCGCGGCGATGACCGAGATCAACCATCCGTGACAATCGTCGGCTTAAATTTGAAACCGCTCATTCCCGCTCATGCGTGCTGATTTTAACCCAGGTCAGTCAGCGGCCGTCGGCGAAGATCCGCGGTTAAAATCTCCGCCTTTTCTTTCCGCTGCGCTCCGCTAAATTTAAGCGTCAATTTTAATTTCGAAGCCCTCAATCCACGAAAAATTCGCCGGATTCCTTGTCCGCCTCCGTGCTTAAAAATAAAATCGCCCCTCCGATGACGGTTGACGAAACCGCGTATCAGGCAGCAACTGGTGTTGGGAATTCCAAAATCAATCAACGTGGTGGGGCCATGCGGCCCCGCCCTGAGTTTTCCCGGCAGCCACCCGGCTGGCAACCCAACGAAAGTCAAAACAATGGCCAAATCAAAAAATTCCAGGAAACAGACCAAAAAAGCACCGCGGAAAAGCATGGCGGAAAAGAAGGCCGCGAAGCGCGCCAAGAAAAGCCGCTAGTAAGGCTTTGGGCATTGCGGCCGGACCTCCCGGCCTTTTCTCCGTAGACGCAATGAGGCGATCAGAGCGCGGATTGATTCCGTGTCGCTGATCGCCTCTCGTCATTTTCAGCGTCTACTTTTTCTTGTTGGCCGCCATCCGGGCCTTCGTCGCCTGCTGGGAGGTGATCAGCTGCTGCTTCTTTTTGTTGGCGTCGTCGGTCCTGGACTGTTTTTGCGCCGCCTGTTTCTGAACGGATTTCGGAGATTTGTCGCCCATGGTGGGTGGTCTTTCGATTGAAGGTTGCCTGTCCACCCCCGCTTTGTGCGACGGTGGCGTTCACCGTCGGAGGCTGTTTGCCCCGAAAGCGCCCTTCTTCATCCCTGAGCGCGGCGGCATTGTAAACAACCGTCGGCGCTCCAATGAAAGAATTACGGCCGGCACGCCGCTGCGGCGGCGTGCCACCCCGAATTGCAGTGGATTTCACGCCTTCCCGGTCTCGACCTCGGGAGACTCAATGTCCTGGTAAACTCCCTTCTCAGGGCGAAAAGCTGCGTCGGTTTTGCTTTCCGGCGCGGCGCAGTGGTCAGGCG
>DASRHD010000122.1:0-4848 GCA_035650695.1 Opitutaceae bacterium | reverse complement strand
GGCGCCGAATATTTCAACTCCAGCGACCTGCCGCAATTTTTGCCGCGTTGGGGCGTCGGCTTCACCCCGCACCAGGTCGTCGGCGACCTCGATTACCCCACCAGCGTGCCGCTGGCCAGGGACCAGCCGCCGATCACCTTTCCCCTCTGGCTGACCGTCACCGGATTCGACGACGCCCAGCCGGTCACAGCCGGCTTCGACCGCCTCATGCTCGCCTACGCCGGCGCCTTCGCCCCGCTGCCCGGCGCGCCGGTGACATTCACGCCGCTCGTCCGCAGCTCGCCGCGCAGCGGACTCGTCGACGCCGGCCTGATCAACAACAGCGATCCGCGCCGCTTCGGCGAACGCATCCATCCCGACGGCCAGCCGTTCACCCTCGCCGCGCTCGTCGAAGGCCGCTTTTTGACCGCCTTCCCCAACGGCAAGCCGCCTCCGCCCGAGGGCCAGATGCCGACCACCGATCCCGACGCCTGGAATCTCGGCCTCAAATCCTCCTCCTCGGCCAGCCGCGTTATCCTCATCGGCGACGCCGACTTCCTCGACGACTCGCTCGCCTACGAACTGGTCGGCCGCTCCGGCGACACGCTTCTGACCAAGCCGCGCAACGACAACGCCGCCCTGCTCCTCAACAGCCTCGATTACCTTCACGGCAGCCTCGGGCAGGTCCCGATCGCCGCCAAGGCCCAGGCGATCCGGCCGTTCACCCGCATCCACCGCATGCAACTCGAGGCTGAGGACAGCTTCCGGCAGCAGATGGAATCGATTAACACGCGCCTCGACGAGCTCGGGCAGCAATTGAACGACCTCAACGAACAGGCCGCGAAAGGCGGCGGCTCGCTCGTCAGTGAAACCGCCCTCACCGCCATCCGCCGCGTGCAACGCGAGCAGAACAGCCTCCGCGCGCAGCGCACGCAGATCGACCAGCAATTGCAGACGTCGATCGCCGCGCTCGACCGCCGGCTCACCTTCCTCAACCTCGCCGCCGTGCCCGGGCTTGTCGCGCTCGGCGGCATTCTTTTCTGGTTTTACCGCACACGCCGGAGGGTCGGCTCATGAAACTCCGCACCCTGCTCATCCTCGCCGCCGTGCTGGCCGTCCTCGATTTCGGCTTCGTCTGGCACGGACGTGCGCATCGCGCCGCCGCGGCCTCCGCCGGCCTGATCGACCGCCCGTTGCTCGATCTGCCGATCCTCGAACAGGCCCACCGTATCGTCATCCGCGAAAAACCGCAAACCAAGGTCCTGTTCTCCAATGAGGACGGCTTCGAAATCCGCCGGGTCGTGGACAAGAACGAACCCATCCGCGAAACCGATCTCGAGCGCGGCGCCGATCAGCGCTGGGTGGTGGCCAACTGCTTCGGTCTCGACGCCGATCCGGCCTGGCTCGGCCAGATTATGCGCGATCTCAGCGAAGGCCGCCTCATCCGCACCATCACCGACGATCCGAAGTTGATGGAAAGCCTCGGCCTGAACGCCGCCCAGGTCCGCTTCGAGGACGGCAACGGCCGCGTCATCCGCCAGCTCGACTTTGGCCGCACCGACGGTGGCGACAGCTACCAGTTTGTCCGGATCGACAATGGCACCGCCTACCTCGCCAAGCACGAAGCGGCGCTCGTCGGCGATCCGCTGACGTGGATCAACAGCCGCGTGCTCGCCTTCGAAGTAGCCGACGTGAAGGAGGCCGAACTGCCGTTCCAGAATGCCGCCGAACCACCGGTGGTGCTGCGTCGTTCCGCTCGCGGCGCGCCGCTCCTGCCGGCCACGGGAACTTTGCCGCCAATCGCTTCCGCCGCCGCGGAAAAAATCCTCAGCCATCTGCTGACGAACCAGATTCTGTTCGTGGCCGCACACGATTCGCCGTCGGTGCAGCTCGCCCGCCGGCACATCGCTGCCCACCTCCACATCGTGCTCTTCGACAGCCGGGAATATAAAATCGACTACGGCACGCTGCCTAAGGGGACCACCGGACTGAAGGATCTGGAGGACAATCTGCCGGAAAACGTCGCCTTCGGATTTTTCGAATGCTCTGATCCGCAAGACATCACCGCGCGATATAACGCGAAAGCGATCCTCGTCTACAGCCGCAGCGCCACCATTGGCCTTCTGCCCGAAAATCCCGCCAGCCTCTCAGCAAAACTGATGACTCCCTGAGTGTATCTGTCCTATCGTCTTGTTCAGTTGCATTACATTTATCTCTACAGCGTAAAACCGGTCATTCTTCGGGCGATGAAAACTTTTCCTGCTCGAAACGCTCGGTTCCCGCAACTCGCCCAAACGCTGATCCGAATGGCGCGGTCAAATAAGGAATAATCGCAGGATCGTAATTCGCGATCGTATTCACGTCATAAATCATCGTGTGCGATGAATCGTCGACATAGGCTTGATCTTCTTCTCCAGAAAAGAAACGCCAGCCGCTATCTGCTTTCATTAGTTTTCAAAGACGCATCTTTTTTTGACTCCCAAAGCCTAAGGGATTCGCGTTCTACGTCGTCAAATGCGTTAGGACCAAACTTCGCAGCAAGAAAGCGGCGAACCTCCGCATTGTAAGCGTCGGCATATTTTACGAGCGGATCGCTGACGATACAGCCCGCAATCGGATCCAACTCCACACCGAGGCGCCGCCTGAAAACAGCGGCCCGCTCATCGAAGTCGCCCACTTCCAGACCATAGAGTTTTAGTTTCGGTGTGCCACGAGCGATGTCATCCTGTGCTTCCTTCTTTCCATCGCGGTCAAGATATTCCTTCCCTTTTAAATGGTCGATGACCGCTTGCCTTGCCGCTCTCTCTTTTTCTCTTGTCGACCACTGGACGTAAAAAATGACTGCGGAAAGCCCTAGCACCAGCAGACCAACAATGTAGGCGCGTTTCATTTGATGAAATAACGCAGATCAAATGGCTTTCTTAGAGATAATTTTTCGCAGAAACCACCCTTTCACGAGATATTCCAGTCTGCACCAGCTTCCATCCCCCCTGATTCGCGCGTCTCCGCTTCTTTCCGGTCAGGCTGACACGGTCCAGCGGCCGATCAGGACTTTTCACTGATCGCATAGTCACCATTGCCTTCGAAATCGCGGACAGAGCCGTTGTCCTCAACCTTGAGCTGGATTTCGATGCGTTTCTTTTCCTCATCAATCCGGATCTCGCCCGAAACCGGCGTTTGCTCACGCATGCCGGGGACCATTTCGTTTCGAAATTTTATCTTCCGGGGACGAAAGGTTGGACCGATGCCGGCGAGGTCGAAGTCATACGTCCATTGCAGCGAGTAGGTGCTCGGACCGCAGGAACCCCAGAAAAGCCCCCGCTTGTAATTGGCCACGCTAAACGCGAAATGAGGTTCGCCATCCGGCGGAATGTAGCGGTGCCATAATCGCACTTCGGTTCCCGCGAGCGCGACTGAAGCAAAAATCACCCAAAACAGAGCGATGAGAAGCTTCTTCATTTTCCGTCCATGCTAGGCAGTCGCAGACCTAGAGACAAGCGTGGCGAAAACAGCCCTGACTGGTCCGCGCCGGATCTGGCAATGGGTCAGGCAATCTTGGAAGAAGCGAGTTTACGGAACTCTTCCTGCTGGGACGCGTTGAAAGCGGATTTCGGCAGGACAGAGTCGAACCCGGACTTGCCCAAGTGCAGGTAGAAATTCCGTTTGTCCTCTGAAAAGCCCGTGTAGACCGACCATTTCATTTCTGAATTCACCGAGGGCGACGAAAGCCGAAGCCCGTCGGGCCCAAACGTGACCGTCTTCAGTTCCGAGAACACGGCGTTGGATTTCACCGCCCTGCGCACCGCCAGCCAGCCTCGAAGCGGCAGGGAAAGCCCGATGAGAAACAGGATTGCCGAGACATACCTCGCGCTTGGAAGCGCAAAGTAGAATATCGCGGCTGGCACGACCCAGAATAATGTCCCGGCGACGATCCTGGGCCGCAACAGCACCCTTTTCGTAAGGATCCCGGCGAGTTCGTCACTGCGCCACTGGTAGGTAACGGAGCTTGTCAGGATTGGCGGCGTGGAATCCATGGCGGGCCGATGTTAGCGATCATCCACCTGGAGACAAGCCGGCGAAACGACTCCGGTCGGTCTGGCCACTCATGCCGCAGATCACGGTCGGCCGGAGATGATGAGATGACAAACTTGTCATACGCGGCTGCTTGCCAGTGAAAAGGCTTCGTCTTCAATTTGCCAGCTATGCGGCCATCGCCGCGAACCCGAAATCTTATGAAGCACCCACAGCTATTTGCCATTCTCGGCCTGGGCGGAGCGCTTGCGCTCGCCCGCGGTCTCCACGGCGCCCCCCTCACCGCCGGCGATCCCATTCCCCTGCCCGGCACCAAGGGCGGATGCGATTTCATCCGCGTCGACACCAACGCCGACCGCCTGCTGCTCGGCCACGAACATAACAAATCTTTCGACGTTTTCGACCTCAACTCCAAGACCCTGCTCAAGATCGTTCCCACCAGCACGTCGCAGGACGCGGCGGTCGACGTGAAGCGCGGAAACTATTACGTTAGCGGCAATGACCCGGCGCGAATGGTCATCGTCAACGCGAAGGACCTGGCCATCACCGGCGAAGTCCCGCTGCCGTCAGACGCCGACTTGATCAGTTTCGACGAGTCGAGCGGGCTGGTCCACGTTTGCAACGACAAGGCGGCGGAGGAATGGGTGATCGATCCGGACGCAAAAAAAATCGTCACCACGATCACGTTCGACGGAAAAGGCCTGGAAGACCTCGCTTTCAGCCCGGACGGCAAAAAGCTTTTCCAAGCCGTGAAAGGCGCCAACACCATCGCGGTGGTCGACGCCGCCAGCAACAAGGTGCTGAACGCGTGGCCGCTGGCGCCGGAAAAAAGCCCGC
>DASRHD010000121.1:0-3452 GCA_035650695.1 Opitutaceae bacterium | reverse complement strand
TCGTCCGCGCCCGCTCGCAGCGCGCCGAGCACGTCCCAACCGAGCGAGGCAAAAAGGCAGGTGTAAAGCTTGCCGTCCGCCGACAGGCGGGCGCGGTGACAATCGCGGCAGAAGGGTTCCGTCACGGAGCTGATCAGCCCGATTTCGCCCCGGCCATCGGCATAGCGGTAACGCGCTGCGACCTCGCCGCGGTAGGCGGGCGCGAGCGGCTCGAGCGGCCAGACGGCGGAAATTTTTTCCAGGATTTCCCGCACCGGAACCACCCGCTCCTGACGCCAGCCGTTGGTGTTGCCCACGTCCATGAATTCGATGAAGCGCAAGGGCAGTCCGCGGTCGCGGAAATAGGCGCAAAGTTCGAGGATGCCGCCGTCATTCACCCCGCGCTGGATGACGCTGTTGATTTTAACCGGCAGGCCGGCGGCCAGCGCGGCTTCAAGGCCGCGCAGCACGCGCGACTTGGCCAGGCCGCGCCCGGTCAGGCGGGCAAAGGTCTGGTCGTCGAGCGAGTCGAGGCTGAGGTTGAGCCGATCGAGGCCGGCCGCCCGCAGGGCGGGCGCAAATTTTTCCAGAAACCATCCGTTGGTGGTCAAGGCCACCTCCGGTACGCCGACGTCCTCCTTCAGGGCCCGCACGATGTCGGGCACATCCCGGCGCAGCAGCGGCTCGCCGCCGGTCAGGCGGATTTTCTCCACGCCGAGGGAGACAAAGGCCCGGGCCAGCCGGGTCAGCTCGGCCACGTTCATCAGCTGGGCATCGCGCAAGAAAACGTGGTCCGGGCCGAACGCCTCCGCCGGCATGCAGTAGGGGCAGCGAAAATTACAACGATCGGTCAGCGAGACGCGCAAGTCGCGCAGCGGTCGCTTGAACTGGTCGCGGACGGAAGGCATGGGAGCAACAACCAAACAAGAAATGAAAAAATCGCGAGGGATAGTTGCTCGCGGGCGAAATAAACCCGGCAAAGGGCACCGGCGGTCACATCCCCGCTTTCCCTCCCCCGTGTTTTCAGTTTAACTGGCTGGATGCCGCTTCTCACTCCTGCCGAAGCCGAGAGCCTCATTCTCGGCAGCATGCCGCACCTGCCGGCCGAGGACGTGCCCCTGGCCGAGGCGCACGGCCGCCTGCTCCGTTCGGAAATCCGGGCGGATCGCGATCTGCCGCCGTTCGATCGGGTAATGCTCGACGGCTACGCCCTGCGGTCCGCCGCCTGGGCGGGTGGCGCGCGCTCGTTCCGCATCGGCGGCCTGCAGGCCGCCGGCATGCTCCCGCAGGAGGTGACGGCGGACGACATCTGCATTGAGATCGCCACCGGGGCGGTCCTGCCGAAGGGCGCTGATTGCGTCGTCGGCTACGAGGATACCACCCGTGAGGGGGGGATGATGACGCTGGCGGGTACGGCCAAACTTGCACCCGGGCACGCCGTGCACCGCCGCGGCGGGGATTATGCCGCGGGGACGGTGATCGTGCCGGCGGGGACGCGCCTCACCGGCCGCGAGATTGCCGTCGCCGCCGCCTGTGGCTGCGCCGCCCTCAGCGTCAGCGGCCGGCCCAAGATCGCGGTGATTGCCACCGGCGACGAGCTGGTCGATGTCGGCGCCGAGGTCGGCCCGCAACAGGTGCGCCGGAGCAACGATTATGCGCTGCGCGCCGCGCTCCAAGCCGCAGGCTGGCCGCGGGTCGAGCGCTTCCACTTCCATGACATGCGCCATGAAATCGAACATGCGCTCTGGCACATTCTCGCCGAGTTCGACGTCGTGCTGCTCACCGGCGGCGTCTCCAAGGGCAAGTTCGATTTCCTGCCCGGCGTGCTCGACGAGCTCGGCGTCCGAAAAAAATTTCATGGCGTGGCGCAGCGGCCGGGCAAACCGTTCTGGTTTGGGCTTGGCCCGCGTTCGCAGCCGGTGTTTGCCCTGCCCGGCAATCCCGTTTCGAGCTACACGTGCCTGCATCGCTACGTCCTGCCGGCGCTGGTTCACGCCGCCGGAACGCGGCCGGCCCCGCCGCGCCGGGTTTCGCTCGGTTCGACCGTCACTTTCCCGCATCCGCTTGTCTATTTTCTGCCGGTGCGGCTGCGCAGCGGCCCGGCGGCCGGGATTGTGGCCGAGCCTGCCGCCGTCAACACCTCCGGCGACTTCGCCGGCCTGGTCGGAACCGATGGATTTGTGGAGCTGTCCGCGGAGCAAACGGAGTTCGCCGCCGGCACACTGGCGCCGTTCTGGCGCTGGCTCTGATCGAGCGCACCTACGCAAAAATTCTTTGCGCCGGCGCGGCTTTGCATGAACCTTACCGCGATGTTTTCCCATCTCGATGAACAAAACCGTCCTCAAATGGCCGGGGTCGGCAACAAAGCCGTGACGCACCGGACCGCCCATGCGGCGGCAGTGGTCATGCTGCCTCCGGCGCTGGCGGCGCTGCTGCGCGACGGGGAAATTCACAGCCCGAAGGGCCCGCTCTTTCAGACTGCAATCCTCGCCGGCGTGATGGGCGCGAAAAAAACCAGCGAGCTCATCCCTCTTTGCCATCCGTTGCCGATCGAGGATTGCAAGATTGAAATCGTGCCGTCGCCGGACGGCAGCGAGGCCACGATTCATTGCCGGGTGGAAACCCATGCCAAGACCGGGGTGGAAATGGAGGCGCTCACGGGTGCAACCGTGGCGGCACTGACGCTTTACGACATGGGAAAATCGGTCAGTCCCGGCATCGAAATCAAACACGTGCGCCTGCGGGAAAAGACCGGAGGCAAGCACGATTATCGCGTGGCATGAAGAAGGTGCGCGTGCAGTACTTTGCCCTCCTGCGGGAACAGCGCGGCCAGACCGGCGAATCGCTCGCCACCGCCGCGGGCACGCCGTCCGAACTCTACGCGGAATTGCGCGCCCGCCACGGCTTTACCCTGCCGGCCGAGCGCCTGCGCGTGGCGGTGAACGACGAGTTTGCCGCCTGGGACGTCCCGTTGCGTGACGGCGATGCCCTTGCCTTCATCCCACCGGTGGCCGGAGGTTGACTCATGTTCCGACTCTCCGCCATTCCACTGGACGCCGCCGCCCTGCGCCGCGAGCTGGCGCATCCGCAGGCGGGTGCGTTTGCCTCCTTTGAAGGACGGGTACGCGACCATAACGACGGGCAGGCGGTGGTGATGCTGGAGTACGAGGCTTTTGCCGCGCTGGCGGAAAAAGAGGGCGCGCGGGTCGTGGCCGAAGCGAGGGAAAAATTTCCTCTGCTCCAGGCGCTCTGCGTCCATCGCACCGGCCGCCTGCAGGCCGGCGAGCTGGCGGTGTGGATCGGCGTGCTGGCCGCGCATCGCGCGGCCGCGTTCGACGCCTGCCGCTATATCATCGATGAGGCGAAGACCCGCGTGCCGGTCTGGAAAAAGGAGCACTATGCCGGCGGAGCAAGCCTCTGGATCAATGCCGCCACCCGGGGGGAATCTGCCTCCTCCTCCCCGCCGGAATTGC
>DASRHD010000120.1:0-11529 GCA_035650695.1 Opitutaceae bacterium | reverse complement strand
TATTTTCCGCCCGTCGACGTCGAGGTCGGCAATGAGCTCTTCTGGTATATTTTCGACGGCGAACCGGTGGCGAAGGACGGTTTCATCGATCTGGCCGAGAACGTGCCCGGCCTCGGCCTTACGGTCGACGAGGAGGCACTGAAAAAATTCGACGTCACGGGATGATCCGGCTGGTTCAGATTCAAAATGCGGCGGCGCGCCGCGTCGCCCTGGTCGAGGAACCGCGGCTGCGTCTGCTCGACCGCCGGTTCGATTCGGTTTACGCCTTGATTCAAGCGGCGCTCGAAGCCGGCACTTCGCCGGCCGCGCTCGCCCAACGCCATCTCATCGCCGATGCGCTGGACTACGATCCGGTCTACGCCGGTGCATCGGAGTGGCGCCTGCTTCTGCCGGCCGACCATCCGCAGGATCCGGCGCGCTGCCTTGTCTCCGGTACCGGTCTCACCCACCTGGGCAGCGCCAGGGACCGGCAGGCGATGCACGAGGCTGCCGCCGCGGAGCTGACCGACAGCATGAAGATGTTCCGCTGGGGGATGGAAGGCGGCCGCCCCGCGCCGGGCCGCATCGGGACCGCGCCCGAGTGGTTCTATAAAGGCAACGGCACCATTCTTCGCGCGCACGGCGAGCCGCTCGAGGTTCCGGCCTACGCCGAGGATGGCGGGGAGGAGGCGGAAATCGCCGGTGTCTACCTGATCGATGCCCGCGGCCAGCCCTGCCGGATCGGCATGACGATCGGCAATGAATTTTCCGACCACCGTTTCGAAAAAAAGAATTATTTGAACCTTGCCGGCTCCAAGATCCGCACCTGCTCGCTCGGGCCGGAACTGGTGCTCGACCCGGTTTTCCAGTCCGTCTCGGGACGAGTGGCGATTGAGCGCGGCGGCAGGGTTTTGTGGTCGAAGGAAATCTCCACCGGAGAATCCGAAATGTGCCACAGCTTGCCGAACATCGAGCATCATCATTTCAAGTTTGCCACCCACCGCCGGCCCGGCGACCTGCACGTGCATTACTACGGCGCGCACAGCTTGAGTTTCGGCGCCGGGTTGCAGCTCGCGGACGGCGATGCTATGGTGATCGCGTTCGAGGGCTTTGGACGGCCGCTGCGCAACGCCTTGCGCGTGTCGCCGCCGCCGGAGTCGCTCGTGAGCGTAAGGACTTTTTCGTCATGATGACCCCACCGCGCATCGCTTTTCTCGGACTCGGCATTATGGGCTCGGGCATGGCCCGGCGTCTGCTCGGCGCCGGATTTCCGCTCACGGTTTACAACCGCACGTTGGAGAAAACGGCGCCGTTTTCCGCCGCGGGTGCGGCCGTGGCTGATTCGCCTCGCGAGGCGGCGGCCCGCGCCGACGTCATCATCGCCATGGTCGCGGACGACCCGGCGTCGCGCGCCCTTTGGCTCGATCCGGAGGACGGCGCCCTCGCCGCCGCCGGGCCCGGCACCGTCATCATCGAATCGAGCACACTCACGGTCGGATGGGTGAGGGAGCTGGCCGAAGCGGTCAACGCGCGCGGTTGCGAGTTCATCGACGCGCCCGTCACTGGCAGCAAAAGCCATTCCGCGGCCGGGGAACTGAACTTTCTCGTCGGCGGCCCGGCGGCAACGCTGGAAAAAGTCCGTCCGGTGCTCGTCGCGATGGGCCGCTCGGTGACCCATCTCGGGCCCGCCGGCAGCGGCGCGCTGGTCAAGCTGATCAACAATTTTGTCTGCGGCGTGCAAATCGCCGCCCTGGCCGAGGCGCTGGCCATGATCGAGCGCAGCGGCCTCGATCGGGCCAAGGCCCTGGCCATCCTCGCCGACGGCGCACCCGGCAGTCCGCTCTTCAAGGCCGTGTCCGCCCGCATGACCGCGCCGGACTACACGCCCAATTTCATGCTGCGGCTGATGGCCAAGGACCTCGCCTACGCGGCGAAGGAAGGCGCCGGCCTCGCCGTGCCCATCACGACCGGCGCCGCCGCGCTCGAGGTTTTTGAACGGGCGCTCAAGGCCGGCCTGGGCGAAAAAGATATCGCCGCGGTGGTCGAACAATTCCGCCAGCACTAAGTCGATGCCATCATGCCGATCCAAACCATTTTGATTGCCGGCCAGTGGCGCGCCGCCCGTTCGAGCGGGTGTTTCCACGCTGAAAATCCCGCCACCGGCGAAACGCTGCCCGCGGAATATCCGGTCAGCACCTGGGCGGATTGCGACTCCGCGCTCGACGCCGCGGTGGCCGCGGCGGAAAAACTGCGCGCCGCGCCGGCCGAGCAGATCGCGCAATTTCTCGATCTTTACGCCGAGCGTCTCGAGGCCCGGGCCGCCGAGATCGTCGATATCGCGCATCTCGAAACCGGCTTGGCGAAGGCGCCGCGCCTGGCGCAGGTCGAATTGCCGCGCACGACCGGCCAGCTGCGTCAGGCGGCGGCGGCGGTGCGCGAAGGCTCGTGGGCGCTGCCGACGATCGACACCAAGCTCAACATTCGCTCCTGCCTCGGCCCGATCGGCCCGGTGGTGGTTTTCGGCCCGAACAATTTTCCGCTCGCCTACAATTGCGTCTCCGGGGGCGATTTCGCCTCGGCCATCGCCGCGGGCAATCCGGTCATCCGCAAGGCCCATCCCTCGCATCCGGGCACGACGCGCCTCGTGGCCGAGCAGGCGCTCGCCGCCGCCCTCGACGCCGGACTTCCGCCCTCGACGGTCCAGCTGATCTATCATCTCAGCCCCGACGATGGCCTGCGGCTGATGGGCGACCCGCGCCTCGGCGCCGCCGGCTTTACCGGCAGCCGCGCGGGCGGATTGAAACTCAAGGCCGCGGCCGACGCCGCCGGCAAGCCTATCTACCTCGAGCTTTCGAGCTTGAATCCGGTCTTCATCCTGCCCGGCGCCCTGGATGAGCGCGCCTCGCAGATCGCCGACGATTTCACCGGTAGCTGCCTGCTCGCCACCGGACAGATGTGCACCAATCCGGGGCTCGTCATCCTGCTTGCCGGACCGGCCACGGAGCGGTTTATCGCCACGTTGCAGCAAAAATTCGCGGCTGTCACACCCTCGCCGCTGCTCTCCTCCGGCGTGGCCCGCAATCTCGCTGCCAGCGTGCAGAAACTCCAGTCTGCCGGTGCGCAACTGCTCGTCGGCGGCGCGGCCCTGCCCGGGCCGGGGTGGCGGTTCGCCAACACGCTTCTACGGGTGGACGGGGCCCGCTTTTTCGCCGACGCGAAAACGCTTCAGACCGAGGCATTCGGCAACGCCTCGCTTCTCGTCATCGTGCGCGACGGCGCCGAAGCCGCCGCGGTCATCGATCAGCTCGAAGGCAATCTCACCGGCAGCATTTACTCCGACACGCGCGGTTCCGACGATCCCCTTTACGCCGAGCTGGCGCCGCGCCTGCGCCAGCAGGTCGGCCGTCTCCTCAACGACAAAATGCCCACTGGCGTGGCGGTGACCGCGGCGATGAACCACGGCGGACCCTATCCGTCCACCGGACATCCCGGCTTCACCGCCGTCGGCATTCCCGCGTCGCTGCGCCGCTTTGCCATGCTGCAATGCTACGACAACGTCCGTCCGGCGCGCCTGCCGCCGGCGCTGCGCGACAAAAATCCCACCGGCAAGATGTGGCGCCTGATCGACGGGCAGATGACGCAAGCCGACGCCATTCCCCGCTCCTGAGGCTGGCGCTGCGCCGGCCGGCTACAAAACAGGATTGATTCAGGTCCCGCCGACGGTCACGTTCTTCCCTCCGTCGGACGCTTAGCTCAGTTGGTTAGAGCACGTGCTTCACACGCACGGGGTCACTGGTTCGAGTCCAGTAGCGTCCACCATGTCGTAAATTAACGACTTGAAACCATAGGCTGGTTTAAAACTGGAAAACGCGCGCATCGAGATCGCACGCCTCTTTCCTCCGAACGAGACTTTGGGCTAGAGCGAAACGCTCGTTCCCTGGTCGATCGGGAGGCGGAATTTGATCCAGACGGTGCGGGATCGCGCATCGTAGGTCCAGCCGCTCTCGGCCGAAGCCAGATCGGCTCCCGGGGCCAGAAGGGGAACGGTCTGGCCATCGCGGGTGACCGACGCAGGCGCGGCCGGCTGACCATGGATGGCCAGGAGGTAGGTGCGGATCGGGAGCGGCGTGTATCCGCCGTGAGCCACGGAGATCGTGAACCGCTCGCGTCCGGAAGCGTTGTCCGACGCCAGCGCGGTGATGCGGTATGCGCCGTTGGTATAGGCCGTCGTGACCCCGTCGTCTTCGTAGAGCGAATAGGCGGTGACGCCATTGGGATAGACATCGACCGTCAACGGGTCGGCCGGAACCTCGTCGACATAGTGCATGACGGGTCCCGACGGAATGATCGAGCCGGCCTTGATAAAAATCGGCTCTTGATCGAGCGGGGTCGCTACGGTGACCGACGTCCCGCCGGCGTGCTTCTCTCCGCTCCAGTAGTCGATCCAGTCTGACCCGGCCGGCAGGGCGACACTGACGCTCGCGGTCCCGGGCGCGGTCACGGGCTGGACAAGCAATTCGCTGTCTCCGCTGCCGACGACGATCTGAGAGCGCCCAATGAAGCGCACCGGGTACCGGACCGGGCTTTCATGATAGGCAATCTGAGCGTTGGAATAGCGGAAGGGCAGGAGACGGTAGCGCAGTTCGGTGTATTGGCGGAAAATGCGCTGCGCCTCGGCGCCGAATACCCAAGGGAACCGGCCCTTGGTCGGCTTCGAGGAGAAGAATTCCTGGAGGGGAGTGAACGCGCTGTACTCCAGCCAGCGGATGTAGAGCTCGTCGCTGGCGTCGATCGAGCTCTTCCCCACGGGAATGACCAGGTTCTGTCCGGGCTCGAGCGGGGCCGCCTCAGAAATATTGTTCAGCCGGGCAATATTTCGGGCAGTGGAGCCCATGGCCTTGGCAATGGATTCGAGGGTGTCGCCCGCCTTGACGACGTAAGGATGTTCCTCCTTCACCAGATTATACCCGCCCGTGTCGCCGCACCAGTAGGCTGCAGTGTCAGGCGTATCCAGGGTCGATGCGATCCGCATGTCCTCGTCCCTGAGGCCGTGCCAGCTCGACGAGGTGTCGCCCGTCCAGATCCCCGGAGTCAGGACATTGGCGTGGGCGGGCGCCTCATGGGTCAGGATGAAGCCCCGGCCGCTCGGGCCGGCTGCCTGGGCCGATAGATCGTAGGGCACCTTGTGGTAGAGCTGGCGGTAGTGCTCCGGATCATTGAGGCCGTCCGAAAGAACTCCGCCCGCTTTGTAACCACCCCCGGTATCGAGCTTATAGAACTCGAACCCAAGCGCGGCCAGGGGCGCATTGAGGCTGTTCCACCAGGCCACCGCTTCGGATTTGGTGAAATCGAACTGGCCGGTGAATTTCACGCCATGCCACCCCCCAGCGTTGACGACCTTCCCCTCCTTGTCCGCGACGAAGAGGTGATGGCTCACTCCATAGGGGTAGAGATCATTGGATTTGTCGATGAAGGGCCACTCCCAGACCCCGAAATGGAAGTGATTCTCATGCAGGGCCTGGATCATCGACGGGGCGTCGCGAAACTGGTCCGCGTCGAAGTGAAAATCGATATAGGAGGAGGGCGGTCCGTCGTAGTCATGCCCCAGCCAGCTCGAGTCGACCCAGATGAGGTCGCCGCAGTAGCCGTCCCGGCGGAGCTGGGCCATATCGTTGAGCACGCCGGTCTGGTCGTGATAGGTCCCGTAGAGCACGCCGAAGGCCCACTTCGGAGGAAGCAGCGGGTGAATTTCTGCCGTCGGGTTGTCGGCATGGAGGAAAAGCGCGCTGGCAATCAGGAATGCAGCAAGCGCAGCGACGGAGCGAATCGGGGAATGCGTAGGGATCATGCGGAGGGGTTTGGACGAACGAACCCGGACAAGGTACCGCCCGGGCGATCTGGCAAACAGCCTTGTGGGGAAATGGTTCGCTGGTAGAGGATTTTAAGGCCGACAATTTTGGTCTAAGCACTGAAAAGATCAAGTGGGCTTGATGTCAGATCCATTGCCTTAAATCGGATTGAAGTCCACTAGCGTCCACCATTCCGGTTCTTGCTGCCGTATCCGCCCGGCGTTTGCATTATCCATTGCCGCAATGAGTTGCCGCCCGGAAGCTTTTGGGTGACAGCCCTTATTCTCGGGCCGCGACTTTTTCTTTAGTCTGCAGGAGAAATGGAATTCAAATCGGACGATTTCGAGCGGCCCGGCCTTTATCTGCTTTTGTCCGACGGAAAACGCATCGTGCTCACCCGGGAGCGGATCAAATCGTTCGCCCGCACCTTTGAGTCCAACCTTGATCAGATTCCGGACGAAATCCGGAGTGCGGTGGCGTTTCAAGCCTGCGAAGTCTGTCCGGAGCGGGGCAAGCTGATCTTCTGCCACGCCCTGCCGGCGACGCTGGCTTTCTTTAATGAGCTGAGCAGCTTCAAATCCCACGATCGGGTCGCCGCCGTTTATCGCGGCGCCGGCTGCGAGCTGGTTTGCATCCCCGACACCTCGATGCAGGAGGCTTTGCAATACGTGGCCATCCTCAGCCTCATGTACTATTGCGAGGTGGGGAAGAAATACTGGAAATTTTTCACCGGCGTGCACCCGTTGATGGATACGTCGGACCTGACGAGCCGGATTCACCTCAACATCTTTTGGCACTGCCAGGGCGAGGCGGAGAAAATCGACCGCATGGTGCAGGCGTTCGCCGACGAGATCACCTTCACCTGCGAGTGCCAGGTGAAGCGCCTGCGGCTGATCTGCAAAAACGACGCCTTGCTCAACGCCTTCGTCAACACCCAGGCGCAGATCGAGTGCATGGCCCTGACCAAGGGCGCGCTGCTCAATCACATCCTCGGCGAATCGAACGTCGGCAGCAACTGAAACGCCGGGCCGCCGCCTCAGCCCCCGACCCGGGCCAATTGCTCGCGCGTCAGCTGCAACGCCTTCTCCAGACGCTTGCGCGCCGTCATATCACGGACAATTTTCGTCGCGCCAATGACTTTGCCGTCGGCGTCCCGGACGGGTGAAATGGTGAGCGAGACTTCGAAGGTGCTCCCGTCCTTGCGACGGCGGACCGTTTCATAATGCTCGATCCGCTCCCCGCGGCTGATCCGGGCCAGGATCTGCTTCTCCTCGCTCTGGCGGTCTGCCGGAATCAACATGCGGACAGACTGGCCGATGGCCTCGCTTGCAGAATAGCCGAAAAGGCGGCCGGCGCTGGGATTCCAGCTGGTGATGATGCCCAGGAGGTTCTTGCCGACGATGGCGTCCTCCGCCGATTCGACGATCGCGGCGAGGTGCGCATCGGAATTGTTCTCCCAGCCTTGGCCGGAAAACTCCTCGTCGTCCGCCTCCGCGACCGGCGGCTCGGCGGGAAAGGCCTCCGTGCCCAGCATGACAAAGTAGCTCTCCGGCGGAATTACCCGGTGGTGCTCGAGACAAATGCAGCCCAGCTGGGCAAGATCCGTGTCGGGCGGAAAACAGTCCATCGGGTAGGCACAGAAAAGAGAAAAGGAATAAATCTTGCCCAGGTTGTTCCACAATTCTTCCAGGCGCAGAGCGGCGTCGGTTTTGCCGTCCGCCCAGAGCAGGACGGCCATTTCGTCAAAGCCCCGCACCGGAGCTTTTTCCCGGCAAAAATCGGCCACGAGGGAGCCGATGGCCCGGTTGAAAAGTTCGGCATCGGGCAGGCCGTTGCGCATGATTTTTTCCAGCATTTCCCCCGCATCCAGGGCCAGATACCGTCCCTGGCTTTTGACCGTGGAAAGATTGACGCCGTGGCGCCGCAGCCGGCGCTCAAACGCGTCGCGATGGGTCTTGGTGGCGATGATGACCGCCTTCTCGCCGCCGCCCAGCGCGGAGCCGATAAATACTCCCAGCAATTTCGCCAGAAAAGCGTCGTTCTCGTAAAATTGCACGAAATGGTTGAACGCGGACGCATGATGGAGCGACGAAATCGCCTGCGTCGGAAAAAGCCGGTCGCGTGCTTGATCGAACTGTTCTTTAACTGCTTCTGCTCTCATGTAATCCTCCCGTTAATACGTCTAAAAATGGGATGCGACAAAAGCAAGGGCGCCGCGCGGGGTGATCACCTACCAGTCGGGGCGGGGTTTTAACTGGTGCCCGGGGCCGGACTTGAACCGACACGCCTTGCGGCAACGGCTTCTAAGACCGTCGTGTCTGCCATTCCACCACCCGGGCGGATGAGGATTTTGGACTGCAGATTGGGGATTTCGGAAGGAGCGACAAGCCGGGAATGCTCATCCGGCGGCGGCGCGTTCGCGGTTGAGCCAGACTTTGCAGACGCTTTTGAGGCGGGTGAGGATGTAATAAACCGTCTGGCTGCGGAGGCGCACGAGCTGCCCGCCGACGATCTTCGGCACGAAATCCTGCGGCACATCGAGGACCTCCTCCGGCGTGGCGCCGTCGAGTCCCTTGCAGAGGATTGCGGTCATGGCCTTGGTCAGCGTCTGGACGTGCGGGCCGAGCGAAATCGCGAAGTGCGCATGGCGGGCGGGATCGACGCGGAGGAAAACTCCGACCGTGTCGGTGCACTCCTCGTCCTTGCGCACGTCCTCGAGCGCGAATGTCTCACCGTCCTTCGGCGCGCAGCGCGGCGCGGCGTCGGCATAGGCGATGAGATTGTCGCGCTTGTCGTCGTCGGAAAGCGCGTCGAAAAACTCGACAATGTCGGCGAGGTTCGGCGGATAGGAGGACATTTGGAATTTGGATTTTCGATTTTGGATTGGACGGCGAACCTTCGCCCGTCTCGATTCAAATCCAAAATCGACAATCGAAAATCCAAAATTTCACCTTCAGCCCGGCTGGTCGCCCTTGGCGATGGGAGAGCGGACCATGTTGCCCCATTCGGTCCAGGAACCGTCGTAATTACGGACCTTGTTGTAACCGAGCAGGTAGGTGAGCACGAACCAGGTGTGGCTGGAGCGCTCGCCGATCCGGCAGTAGGCGATGATGTCATCGTCCTTTTTCAGCCCGAGATTGTCGGTGTAGATTTTTTTCAGTTCGCCGAAGCTCTTGAAGGTGGCGTCGTCGTTGGCCGCGGTCTTCCACGGCACGCTGCGCGCCCCCGGCACATGCCCGCCGCGGAGCACGCCTTCCTGCGGATACTCCGGCATGTGCGTGATTTCGCCGCGGTATTCGCCGGGCGAGCGGACGTCGATGAGCGGTTTGCGCGCCTGCGAGTGGACCAGCGCATCGGCAAAAAACGCCCGGATCTCGCTGTCAAAGCGCTTGGGTGGCACGGGGTATTCCGTTCGCGGATAAGACGGTTTTTCGCGCGTGAGAGGCCGGCCTTCGGCCTTCCATTTGTCGCGACCGCCGTCGAGAAGGCGGACCTTGGTATGACCGAAGAGGCGGAAGGCCCAGAGGGCATACGCCGCCCACCAGTTGGATTTGTCGCCATAAAAAACGATCGTGGTCGCGGGGGTGATGCCATTGCGGGAGGCGACTTCGGCGAATTTTTCCGGCGAAATATAATCGCGCTGAGTGGAATCCTGAAGGTCGCCGCGCCAGTCGATGTGCACCGCGCCGGGAATGTGGCCGGCATCGTAGAGCAGCACGTCCTCGTTGCTTTCCACGATGCGAAGTGAAGGATCGTTAAGATGTTCCTGCAGCCAGGCGCCATCGACCAGCGCCTCAGGATGCGCATACTCGGAAAACTTTGGATTCATGGCTCAACTAATTGAGGAACCTCCTCACCGACAAGCGGCGACGCATGATTTTCGGCGGAGGCGTGCCGTTGCCGGACCGTCAGGCTGGCGCCTCACCCAGCCAGTCGCCCATGGGTGCATAGGTCTCGATGCCCTGCGCGCTTTGCTCCACAAGGTCGCCGTAGAAAGCGATACGGCCCGCCTGGAAGAGCGTGATCACGCAGGAGCCGCCAAAGGAAAAAATTCCTTTTTCCTCGCCCTTGGTCACGGCGCGGTCCGGCACATAGGTCTGCATGATGCGGCCCACCGCCGTCGCGCCCACCTCGACCATCGCCACGGTGCCGAAGACAGGCGACTCGAGAAGGGTCAGGTAGCGCTTGTTCTGGACGAGATGGCGGACATTGCGCCGGAGCGCGATGGGGTTGACCGAATAAAGCCAGCCGTTGATCAGGCGCGCATCGTCTGGTACGCCGCCGCAGGGGAAATGAAACCGGTGGTAGTCGACCGGCGCGAGCCGCGAAATGACCATCGCTCCGCCGGCGAACTTTTCCGCCAGGGCGGCGTCGCCGAGCAACTCGGCCAGGGAGAATTTTTCGCCTTTGACATAAAATCCCTCCGCCGCGTCCACGTCGGGGAAGACGAGGTGACGTCCATCCGCCGGGAGTGCCGCGACATGGTCGCCCTCCGCGATCGGCCGCCGGCCAGGTTTGACCGCGCGGGTGAAAAATTCATTGAAAGTGCGGAAGGTGAGCGCCGATTTGGTGAAATCGTCGACGTCGATATAGTAGCGGACGATGAACGGCAGAATGAAGCGTCCGCTCGCCCGCTGGTTCATGCGCCAGCCATAGATCCGGGAGAAAATCGCGCGGCGGACGAGCAGCCAGAGCAGGAACCGTCCGGCCGGATTCTCATAAATGAAGCGCAGCCAGGGCTCGCCGTAAATGAGCTCGGTCTTGAGCGTTTGGTTCCGGCGGTCGTAATAGCGGATCGGGGAGGCGGGCATGGGCGTTCCCGTTCAAAACGCAAACGAGCGGCAAGCTCAACGCCCTTCTTGCGCCGCGCCCTGCCGCAAGGCCCGCTCGCGCAACGCCTCGTAGATCGGTTTATCGCGCAGACCTTCGGCCACGCCATAGGCCACGAGACAGCAGGCGAGCAGCGGCAGCATGAAATCGTATTTCCCGGTGAGTTCGATCATCAGTACGATGCCGGTAAGCGGCGCGCGAACAATCGAGGTCAGCAATCCGCCCATGCCGATCACCGCAAACACCTCCGGATGCTCGGCCCATCCAGGCGCGACGGCATGGGCCAGGTGCCCGACCGCCAGCCCGCCCAGCGCGCCGATGACCAGAAGCGGCGCGAAAATTCCGCCTGCCGCCCCGCAACCGTAGCTCACCATGGTGAGAAAGAACCGCGCGACCAGCAGCAAGAGCAGCCATTTTACCGCGATTTCGCCCAACACCGCGCTCTCCGCCAGACCCGCGCCTGAGCCGGCCACGCCGGGATAGAGCCATCCGGCCAGTCCTACGCCGCATCCCACGGTGGCGCCCACGGCCCAAGCCGGCCATCGCCGCAGCCGGTCGAACCAATCCAGGCTCTTGCGCAGGGAGCGGTTGAAAATCACCCCGCCCAAGCCGCAGGCGAGGCCGAGTATCAGCGCCACCGGCAAGGCCCGCAGGGTGGGAGCCGGCAGCTCGCGGAGCGAAAACACCGGCGTTTCGCCCGTCAGCACGCGGCAGACCACGTCCGCCGTCACCGAGGCGAGGAATGCCGCGACGAACACCACGGGCGTCAGGCTGACTTGCAGTTCCTCGAGCACGAAAATCATGCCGGCCAGCGGGGCGTTGAAGGCCGCCGCCAGGCCCGCGCCCGAACCGGCGCAGATGAGCGCCTTGC
>DASRHD010000119.1:0-7577 GCA_035650695.1 Opitutaceae bacterium | reverse complement strand
GTCGTGCAGTAGGCCGGCGCGCTTGGCCACGTTGGGATCGAGCCCGATCTCGCTCGCAATCATTGAGCTGAGGAAGCCGACTTCGACGGAATGATCGAGGACGTTCTGGGTATAGCTGAAACGGTATTTGAGCTTGCCGAGCAGTTTGATGATTTCCGGGTGCAGTCCATTGATTTTGAGGCGGGTGACGGCCTCCTCGCCGGTCTGGGCCAGATTGAGGTCAACCTCGTCCTGCGCCCGCTTGACGAATTCCTCGATTGTCGCCGGATGAATCCGGCCGTCCCGGATCAGACCTTCCAGTGCGGCGCGGGCGATCTCGCGGCGCACCGGGTCGAAGGAGGATATCAGCACCATTTGCGGCGATTCATCGATCAGCAGAGTAACGCCGGTGGCGGCCTCGAAGGCCTTGATGTTGCGCCCTTCGCGACCGATGATGCGGCCTTTCATCTCCTCGCTCGGCAGGTGCACGATGGTGGCGGTGATGTCGTTATTCGGCTTGCTCGCCAGCCGCTGCATGGAGGCGAGCAGGATGCGCTTGGCTTCGCTTTGGATCTCCTGCTCGGAGCGCTCCAACGTCGCCCGCCGTAGGGCCCGGAGCTCGTCCTGGCATTCGATCATCATTTCCTCCCGCAGCTGTTTCTTGATTTCCTCCGCGTCCATGTGCGAAACGCCCTCGAGGCGTTTGCGCAGGCTCTTGGACAGCGAGCGCATGGCGTCGCGCGCCTGACGAATGGCGGCATTCTCGCGTTCCAGGCGCTCCTGTTTCTGCTCAAGCTGGTAATCGAGCAGCGCCAGCGATTCCTCGTGCGAGCGGATTTCGCGGAGCTTGAGGTCGGTTTCGATCTCCCGCCGGTCGAACTCCCGGTTCAATTCGGCCCGCCGGGCCGCAAGCTCCTCCTCGGTTTTCTGGCGGATTTCCTGGGCGGCCACCGCCGCCTCCCGCTTGGCCACCTCGATAAACTGGTCGGCGTTCTGCCGGACGGCGCGACGGATGTGACGCGTCGTCAGCCAGGCCACGGCAAATCCTGCCGCCGCGCCAGCAGCCATCGCCACCGTGAGAAACCACGGCACAGGCGTGCTCTGTGCAATCAGGAAGGCGAAGTCTACGGCGCTCACTGACGATGAAACAACAAGCCTAGTCTCCCTGCCCCAAAGCACAAGCCTTCTCCGCCGGCTAACGCGGCGGCAGCACCGGCGGCAGCGCCTCCGCCAGCACGATCTGCACGCGCGCCAGCGCGGCCGCAGGACCGTCATCCGCCGGCGTCTGCGCCAGCACGTAGGCCCAGCGGTCGCGCCGCCAGTGTGCCAGCCGGTCCCATGTCTCCCGCCATAAACGACCGCCGGTGGAGGCTTCCGCACTGTCGCCGCCAATAAACCAGTAAACCACCACGGCCGGCTCACGGCGCGAGCCGCCGTCGGGCAGAGCGAGCCGTGTTTCAACCTGCAACAAGGTCACGGGCCAGGTGCGTCCGCCCGCCGACACTTGCCGCCGTTCGCTGCCCAAGATCGTCCAACCCTGCCCCACCAGACAAAGTTCGGGACGGTGAATCGAGGTGCGGTCATGCCCGCTCAAGACCAGGGAAACCAGCACCGGCTGACGGCGGTTGTCCCAGCGAAAATATAGTTTTCGCGAAAACCCGGTGTCCGGCGGGAGGACCTCGCGCTCGACGGCGGTGACCTCCTCGGTCCGGCCGACCCACTCCGTCCCCAGAAAGGGAGGGAGCTCGGCCGGATTCACCCCGTCGGCGGCGAGTCGCAAGCCGACGGACTCCGCCGGCGGCAGGGCATCGAGCCGGCGCGTCAGCATGGCGACGCCGGCCGCGGCGACGAGCACGATCAGGACGACCCTCCCACCCGCACGCGCCGCGGCGCCACCGGGCGGTTTGGCCGTTTCCACGGGCGGCGCCGGCAGAGCGTGATCGAACCTTTGCAAGCCGGCCACAGCGGCGAGCACGACGCCAAGCACCACGATAAAAATGCCATAGTTCATCGCGGCGTGCGCGGCGTTGCCCCAGGTCTGTCCGCCGGCCTGCGCCGCAAGAATAATAGCGGTGATGCGCACGACATTGCCGATGAAGACGGCGGGCAGGGCCAGCGCCAGCACCGCGCCGCGCAGCCACCATGATCGCAAGTAAACGTAGCCGGCGAGCACCGCCAATGCCAGCATGGCCATGAGCGAACGCACGCCCGAGCAGGCCGCCGCGACATCGTAGTTGTAGCGGCCATCCGGCGCGAGCAGCTGGGTGCCGTTGCGGACCACGCCGATACCGAAGGCGTGCGCCAGTCCGGTCCCCATCTCCGTCACCCAGAGACGGAGATAAAAACCGGTTGTATCCAAAAAATTGATCGGAACGGCAAAGAGCATGAAGGCGAGCGGAAACGCCGCCGCCCGGCCCCAGCGGCGGCCGCCCGCCAGGCGGAGCACACCCCAGATGAACAGCAGCAGCGCGGCGATGCTGACCCGGGCCTGCTGCACGGCATAGCCGGCGAGGTGGAGCGCCAGCGCGCCGAGCAGCGCGGCGAGGGCCGGAGCCAGGAGGCCCTGTTCCTCCGGCCTTCCCTCCGCATCGCTCGCCTGCAGATTCCGCCAGAGCAGCCAGGCGCTCAGCCCGAGAATGAGCCAGCCATGTTCGGTCTCCGAAGCGCGGTTGACCCACTGAAAACCCCACCAATAAAACAGGGAGGCGGTGTCGATGTAGCCGCGCGTGCTGTTGCCGAAAAACTGAAAAACCGCCGCGCCGGCCAGCGCGCAGACCAGCGCCGGCAACCACGAGGCGGTGGGAGACGGCCGCAGCGAGGCGGACGGCGGGCGGCTTGTCATGCCCGCGATTTAAAACTTAACTTCGCACGCTTGGCAAAATCTTCGCAAGCCTCTGCCTTCCCGCGCCTGCTCGTTCTGGAACTGTGGGGCGTGGGCGACCTCGCGCTCGCCATGCCATTTTTGCAAACGGCGACGGCCCGGGCACGGGTGACCTTGCTGGCCAAGCCCCATGCTGCACCGTTGCTGGCGCGCTTCGCGCCGGAGGTGGAGCTTGTGCCGTTGACCGCGCCATGGACGGCGTTTCGACACAAATACCGTCTGCATCGCTGGCCGTGGCGGGAGTTGCGCCGCCTGCGGCGCGACCTGCGCCGTCGTCAGTTCGACCTCGGCGTGTCTGCGCGCCCGGACCCGCGCGATCACGCCCTGCTTGCCCTGGCCGGAGCGCGGCGCCGGATGGGATTTCCCCGCGCTGGTTCGAAGCTTTTGCTCACGCGGTCCTTGCGGCACCCGGCGCGACCGCACCGCGCGGAATACTGGTCCAGCCTGGCCGAGGCAATGGACTGGCCGCTGCAGGAAACGACGCCGGCGCCCCGGACGGGTTGCCGTCTTGTCCTCCACACCGGCGCCGGCCAGCCAGTCCGGCAGTGGCCGCGCGAGCGCTTCGAAATGATTGCCTCCCGGCTGCGCGCCGCCGGCTGGACCGTGACCGTGCTCGACGATTCGCGGCCGGACCTCGATGCGCTGTTGGTCACCCTTGCCGGAGCCGACCGCTTTATCGGCAATGATGCCGGCCCCGGTCATCTCGCGGCGCTGCTCGGCCTCCCCACCTTCACCATTTTCGGACCGCAACTGCCGGAGCGGTTCGCGCCGCGGCATCCGCAGGCGGCCTGGATCGAAGGGCGGCCCTGCCCGCACAAGCCATGCTGGGATTATTGCCGCTTCGCCGAGCCCCACTGCATTCGTGAGTTGTCCACCGAAGAGGTCTGGACCCGCGTGCAGGCTTGGCTTGGCCTCCCTCCCTGAACATGCTGCCGGTTCCGTGACCTCCGTCGCCTCCACTGCGTCTCTTGGCCGGCCGATCCATTTTGTCGCCTGGCTGGTCGGCGAACGCCTGGTGCGGTCGGTTGTCACCGCCGTGGTTTTGGCCGCGGTGGCGCGGCATCTGGCGCCGGCCGGTTTCGGCGTGCTCAACTTTGCCCTGGCGGTGGTCGGCGTGGCCATGCCCCTGGCGCAACTCGGCTTGGAAGGCGTCCTGGTGCGCGAGCTGGTTCGCCGTCCGGCGGATGCCGGGGCGTTGCTGGGCAGTGCGGCAGTGCTGCGACTGGCGGTCGGCGCTGCATGTCTGGTGGCGATCGAAGCGTTCGCTCTGGTGCCGCGGTTTGCCGCGGCGCGTGGCGCCCTTGCCGTCGCAGGCCTGCTCCTCCTCGTGCAGGCGGCGGAAGTGACGGATCTTTGGTTCCGCCGGCGGGTGGAGTCGCGGCCGGCGGCGATCGCCCGCCTCAGCGCGCTGCTGGGCGGCGCCGCGCTCAAGCTCGCGCTTGTCGCGGCCGGAGCCGGGGTGGTCGCATTTGTCGTGGTCCAGGTGCTCGAGGCGGTTTTTTTTGTCGGCGGGCTGGCCTGGGCTTACGCTCGCGGCGACGAAAAGGGGCCGGCCTGGCGTTGGGATCCGGCGACGGCGCGCGCCTTGTGGCGGGAAGGCCGCGGTTTTGCCCTCGGCGCGCTCGTGGGCAGCCTCGCTCTCCGCGTCGACCAGTTTGCTGTCAGTGGATGGCTGGGAGCGGCAGACACCGGCCGGTATTTCGCCGCCCTGCGGCTGATCGAGCTTCCGACGTTTGTCGCCACCACCGCTGCAGCAAGCCTGCTGCCAGCGCTGGCGGCGGACGTGGGCCGGACCACGCTGGCGCGCAATTTCGCAGTTTTGAGCGCGCTGGGCTGGCTCACCGCTCTGGGCGCGACCCTGGCCGGCCCCTGGCTCGTCCCGAGATTTTTCGGACCGGACTATGCCGCAGCCACGCCCATTCTCATCCTTCAGGCGTGGGCCTGCCTGCCGCTCTTCACCGGCCTGGTGCGGGCGCAGTACCTCGCCGTGCACTCGGCACCGGGCACCCAGCTGGCCACGGCGATGCTCACCCTGGCCGGCCAGGGCGTGCTGAACTTCGTGCTCGTGCCGTGGCTCGGCCTCACGGGAGCCGCCTGCGCTTTTCTTCTTACCCAGCTCGCCAGCGCGTGGTTGTTTCCGCTGCTGTTGCCGGCGCTGCGTCCCTGCCTGAAGCCGCAGTGGCTCGCCCTGCGCGAGGCATGGAAACCGAATTTCTGGCGGGAATTGGCCGGCGTTCCGCCGGCGGCTGAGATTGGCTGCCCATGAGCGCACCCGGCACCCGGCACGCCGTTCTTTTTATTTTTTTCAACCGCGCCGACTGCGCGGAACGTTCCTTTGCCGCGATCCGTGCCGCCCGTCCGGCGCGCCTTTACCTTGCCACCGACGCCCCCCGGCCGCAGGTCCCCGACGATGAGGCCAGATGCCGGCAAACGCGGGCGCTGGTGGAGCGCATGGTCGACTGGCCCTGCGAGGTGCGGCGCGATTTTGCCGGCGAAAACCTCGGGGCGACCCGGCGGATCGAGAGCGCGCTGACCTGGCTGTTTCGGGAGGAGGAATGCGCCCTGGTTTTCGAGGAGGATTGCGTTCCCGACGCGACTTTTTTTCCTTTTTGCGATGAATTGCTTGAACGCTATGCCGGCGAGCCGAAGGTTGGCCTGATTTCCGGCTGCCAGTTCGTTCCGGGAGGCTGGGCCGGCCGGGAGGCGGCCAGTTACAGTTTTGCCCGGCTGACCCAAATCTGGGGATGGGCCTCCTGGCGCCGGGCCTGGGCGCACCACGACCCGACGATGCAAGACTGGCCGGCGGCGCGCCGCTCCGGCCTGCTGAAAAAAATCTTTCCGGCCTATTATCCGCATCGACGTTATTGGCGGCGGCGGTTCGATGCCTGCCATCGCGGCGACCTCGCCGTCTGGGATTATCGCTGGACCTTCGGCCGGTGGCTGCACGATCAGGTCGGAATCGTGCCGGCGCAAAATCTGGTGAGCTACATCGGCTTTCGCGACGATGCCTTGCACACACGGGGACCGCACCCGGCGGCCGCGCTTCCGACCAAAGCCATGACCTTTCCCCTGAAACATCCCGCCAGCCTTGCCGCCGACCCCCGCCTCGACGACGCCACCGCCCGCATCCTTTTTTATGAGGGCGGCTATTTCCCTTGGCTCGAATATCAGTGGAAAAAAAATATTCTGCTCCGGCCGTGAATCCGCTGCGCGCCGCTTTTATCATTCCCGTTCATAACCGCCGCGAGACGACGCTGGCCTGCCTGCGCCTGTTGGCGGCCGACGGCGTGCCGGCCTGGGCGGAGATTTATGTGGTGGATGACGGGTCCTCCGACGGCACCGGCGCGGCCGTGCAGGCGGCGTTTCCGGCCGTGCACGTGCTGACCGGAACCGGACAGTGGTGGTGGACCGGTGCAACCGAGCAGGGCATGCGCGCAGCCTATGCGGACGGCGCGGAATTTATTTTCTGGCTTAATGACGACACCACGCCGCGGCCGGGCGCATGCGCCCGGCTTCTCGCCACCGCCGAGGCGACAGGTGCGGTCGTGACCGGCCAGTGTTTCGTTCCGCCCGACGGCCCGCTGGTTTACGGCGGCCTCCGGCGGCATGGCGTGGGCCTGCGAATGATCGAAATCGCCGGCGACGAGCCCGCCGAGGTGGACGCCGCCTGCGGCAACTTTGTCTGCCTTCCGCGCGCGGTCGTGAGCGGAATCGGTTTTCCCGACGGCCGGCACCTGCCCCATGCACATGGCGACACGGATTACACGCTGCGGGCGCGGGCAGCCGGCCATCGCGTCCTGGTGGAGCCGCGCGCCGGCGCGGAGGCCCGACCGAACGCCCTGCGCAACTATGCTTCCTGGCTTCTGAGCGAGATCACGGTCGGACAGATCTGGCGGTCTCTCGGGCAGCAACGCAGTTACGCCTACGCGCCGGCGCATGCGCGCTGGCTGATGCGGCATTTTGGCCTGCGCGGGGCGGGTTATTGGCTGTGGACGGTGGCGAAGCGGGTGCCAATTTCACTCGCGCGCCTGACCGTGCCACAAAGCTGGCTGCGCCGCGCCTGGGGCGCACGCTCGCGCGCCTGGCAGGAGGAACAACGGCTGCTGGCCGCGCTGAAAAAAAGCCGGGCCTCCTCCTGAAGCCGCCGTTCAGCTGACCCAACGGCCGGGAAACCAGCCGAGGCTGAGGAGAAAGGCGTTCAGGCCGAACCGCCACTGCTCCGGTCCGGAGCACAAAAGACCGGTCCCGAGGCGCGCCACCTTTCGCCAGTCGCCCCGCAACTTGGCCCGGGTGATGCAGGCGCGAAGCACAAACAGCCGCCGCACCGAGGGCGGATATTTTTTCCCGAATTGCCGCCAGATCCGGCGCGCCGCGCGCCAGCCCGCCTCGCCGCGCAGGTTGGTGCGAAGCGCCGCCGCGGCATCCTGATGGACGTCGACGAGCGGCAATGCCGCGACCGGCACGGCCGCGGCCCCGGCGGCGGCCAGGAAGCGATGGGCGAACTCACCGTCCTCGCCGGCATCAAGCGTCTCATCGAAACGCAGTTCTCCCGGATGGCGGTGGAAAAGCAGCGAGGTATTCCAGCGGACGCGCAGCAACAGATCCTCGCCGTGCCATTCCGGCGTGCCACATTGCGCGCGGCGGGTGCGTCCGCGCAGATGAAATTCCGCGCCGCAGAGCACGAGCGGGCTTGCCGCCCTTTCCGCCAACGCGAGCT
>DASRHD010000118.1:0-7034 GCA_035650695.1 Opitutaceae bacterium | reverse complement strand
CGTCGGCTATGCCATGGTCGGTCTCGGCACCTACCTGGGCGGTTTCTCTCACGGTATCGGGAACGACTATCCTTTCCGCGGGATTGCCCATCGGTCGGTGAAAAGCGAGGTGCTCGAGCGCGAACTCAATGCCCTTCATCTGCCCGGCCTGGCCTTCCGCCTCGTCTCGGTCCCGGGCAAAAACGCCAAGCCGGTCAACGGAGTTTATATCGAGGTGACCGATTGGGACGCCTGGCAGCCAACCGAACTTAGCTTCTATTTGATGAAGCTGGCCTGCCAGTGGGAGCCGCGAAATCCCTTCGCCACCGCAAGCGAGGCGGAGGCCCAGGGCTTTCTCCGCCACATGGGCTCAACCGCCTTTTTCGAGGCCTTGCGACGCGACGGAGCCAAGGTTAACGTCGAGGCGTTTCTCGCCGACTGGCGTGCGCGCGACCAGATTTATCAGCAGCAGAGCCGCCGCTACTGGCTTTATCATTGACGCCGGACTCAGGCCGCCCGGGCTGCGCGCCGGCGGCGCCACCAGGCGGCTCCCGCCAAGATCGCCAGTCCGCCGCCACAGAGCAGGTAAACCGGCGGCTCCGGCACCGGGACAAAAATCACGCTCACACCATTCAGGGTGAGGGAGCTCGCCACGCCGGTAAGGCCTCCGATAGCCACGGTATCGAACTTTGTCGGAAATGACGAAGTGGTGGCGGCGGCGGAATAAGTTGTCACCGGGTTGTTACTGGAATCCAGAATAACCAATCCGACGTTCATCGAACCGACAGCAGTGTAGGCCAGGGAGAGCGTCGCCTTGTAGGCACCGCCGCTCAGCGTGGCCGTGCCGGAAGAGGAGCCAAACGAGGTGTAGTCCGTTGATCCTGAAGAAATGAGATCGGAGGTGCCGCCGGAGGCTCGGCTATCGAGATTGGCGCCGGTGCCGCTGCTAACGCTGGGATTAATAAAGGCGGCAATGCCGGAGTAGTTATTGAAATTCGGAGTCGTGCTGGTATTGCCGGAGCTATTTCCCGTCAGCTGAAAATTGGTCACCCCCGAGCTGCCGGAGTTCAGCAGTGCAAAACGAATGCCATCGGCGAGGTTGGTCGAGCCGCTGATGTTAAAGTTAACGTTCAGCGCAATAGAATCTCCCACATTCAGGACCTGCTCATTGCCCGGCGACTCGAAATAGGCGACCACACTCTGGTCCACCGAAAATGTCTGCGCCAACGAACCGGGCGGCGCCAAAGCCGGGTTGGTATAGGTGGCACTGCCGTTTGCACTATTGACCAGGAACCATTGGGCAGACGACGGCAGGCTTTGCGTGCCCTGTGGGCCGTTAGTGGCAAGATCGCCCGGACTGCTCGCCGTACTAAACGTGTCAGTCAGCAGTGTAGTCTGCGCCGGCAGGATCGGCGCCGCCAGCAGAACCAGAAGCGACAGGCAGTGTTTAAAAGTCGACACAGCGGGAAACGAGGAGCGACCTGGCAGAAAGGCATCGCCGGCCATGAAAAAAAGCAAGCTTCAAGCGCGGCGGTCGGCCGCCGGTGCGGAAAAATAGGGTGAAAAGAGCATCCAACTGCCCGCCCTTGCGTCATTAACCATAACTCTTCTTTTTCCTGATCATGGCGCATTTTGACCTCACCGGCCGCCGCATCCTGGTCACCGGCTCCTCCCAGGGTATCGGGCTCGCCCTCGCCCGCGGCCTCGGCGAGGCGGGCGCACAGGTCGTTCTCAATGGGCGCGATGAAGTTAAACTCGCGCGCTCCGCCCAGCGCCTCCGCGACACCGGGCTGGCCTGCGACGAATGCGCCTTTGACGTCACCGATGAAGCCGCCGTCGCCGCTGCCTGCGGTGAACTCGGGCCGGTCGACGTTCTGGTCAACAACACCGGCGTTCATCGCCGCGGTCCGCTGGAGACGATGCCGCTGGCCGACTGGGAGGCGGTGCTGCGCACAAACCTGACCAGCGCTTTTCTCGTCGCCCGCGCCCTCGCCCCCGGCATGATCGCCCGGCGCCGCGGCAAAATCATCAATATTTGTTCGCTGATGAGCGAGCTGGCCCGGCCGACCACGGGCAATTATGCCGCGGCCAAAGGCGGCCTGAAGATGCTCACCCGTGCCATGTGCGCGGAATGGGCGAAGCACCAGCTCCAGGTCAACGGTATCGCGCCCGGTTACATCCTGACCGAGCTGACCCGGCCGCTGGCCGCCGATCCCAAGTTTGACGAATGGATCAAAAACCGCACACCCGCCGGCCGCTGGGGCACGGTGGAGGATCTGGTCGGAGCCGCGGTCTTCCTCGCCTCGGCAGCAGCCGATTTTGTCAACGGACAGATCATTGTTGTCGACGGCGGCCTGAGCGCCGTCATTTAAAGGCGCCCTAGGCGCATTCTCCTTATGAAAAAAACCGCCCTGCCTCTTCTTCTCTCCGCCGCGCTCGCCCACGCGGCTCCCTCGCTTCCCCCTGTTTATTCCCTCCACCCCGATGCTCTCTCCGCCGCGCGCGACCGTCTGGCCAAGGGTGATCCCGCGCTCGCGCCCGCCCTCGAACGCCTGCGCGCCGACGCTGACCAAGCGCTGCAATTCAAGCCGGTCTCGGTCATGGACAAGCAGCGCACGCCGCCCAGCGGCGACAAGCATGATTACCTCAGCCAAGCGCCCTATTGGTGGCCGGATCCGTCCAAGCCCGACGGCCTGCCCTACATTCAACATGACGGAAAACATAATCCCGAGGCCGATCGCGGCACCGATGCGCCGGCCTGGGGCCACATGTGCTCCAATGCCGAGACCCTCGGCCTCGCCTATTATTTCACCCACCAGGAAGCGTACGCCGAGCATGCCGCGCTTCTCATCCGCACCTGGTTTCTCAATCCGGCGACGCGGATGAATCCGAATGTGAATTTCGGGCAATATGTTCCCGGCGTCAACGAGGGGCGCGGCACCGGCCTGATCTCTTTTCGCGCCTTCACCAATGTCTGCGACACCCTCGGGCTCATTGCCGGCTCGCCCGCCTGGACCGCGGAGGACGACACGGCGTTTCGCGCCTGGCTTGCCGATTACTATAACTGGTTGATGACCAGCCGCAATGGCCGTGACGAAGCGCATGCCACCAACAACCACGGCTCATGGTACGACGTCCAGGCGGCGGAGATCGCGCTCTTCCTCGGCAAAACCGACGCGGCAGAAAAAATCCTTACGGATGCCTTGGAAAAGCGCCTTGCCACCCAGATCATGCCGGACGGCAGCGAGCCGGAGGAGCTGCGGCGCACCAAGTCCCTCAGTTACTCGCTCTTCAATGTTCAGGCACTCTGCGACCTTTCCGTCCTGGCCGAGCATGTGAAGGTGGACTGGTGGGGCTTCTCCACCAAGGACGGTCGCAGCCTGCGCGCCGCCCTGCGGTACCTCGCGCCTTATGCCGATCCGGCCAAACCGTGGATCAAAAACGATCTCGTCGCGTCCGGCCGCGCCGGTCTGCTGCCGCTTTTCGCCGAGGCCCTCCGGCACGGCGACGATCCGCAATTTCACGAACTGCTGGTAAAATTTGGCGATAGCGGCGACCAACAGGCGGCCCGCTGGCATCTTTTGCTGAACTTTCCCCCGCCCGACGCGAAAGCGGGAAAGTAAGGCGCCGGTCCAGGCATATTTTTCAAAGGGTATTTCCGGGCGCGGTGTTATGCGAGGAGTGCGGCCTTGGGCCGCGATTTAACTCGTTTTCGCCGCTTTTCGTGAGAAAATTCTCCCGGAACGGCATCTTTTCCCATGCCTTCGCTTCCCGATCCGCTCGATCCTCTGCTTGATCGCTGGTCCGAGCCGCCGGCGGCGCCTCCGCCGCTCGCCGCCGAAGTCTGGCGCCGCATTGCGGTTGCGGAAACGCCCGTCAGACCGGCCGGCCTCGCCGACCGCATCGAATCATGGTTTGCCAGCCCTCCTTTCGCCACGGCCTTTGTCGTCAGCTGCGTGCTGCTGGGAGTTTTTCTCGCCGAACTGCGTCTGCGCGAACAGCAGCGCGCGTCCCACGCCCAGCTGGCCCGCAACTACCTGCAGATGATCGACCCCCTGCTGCAGGAAACCGCCAACACCCGGCGCTGATGAAATACACCGGGCTGATCCTTCTGCTTGGGCTGACCGCCGGCCTGGCGGCGCATTTCATTTATTTTGATCTGCATCGACCCTGTGCCGGCGACGACCTCGACTGCCAGCTGGCCTGGATGCGCACCGAGCTGAACCTGAGCGATGCCCAGTTCGCCCGGATCAAACAGCTCCACCAAGCCTCAAATCCGCAGCTGCGCGCCTTTGCCGGCGAGGTTTCACGCCTGCAGGCGGAGCTTGCCGCCTTCGAACGCCTGCGCCGCACCGATGGCCGGGTGGATTTCGTGGAATTTGCCCAGTTGGTCAAAACCCAGCGGGCGATCAACCAGGAATGCGTGGCTTTGACCCAGCGCCTGGTGCTCGCCGCCGCCGACGTGATGGATCCGCACCAGCGCCAGCGTTATCTTGATTTGGTCCAACCCGTCGTGCCTCCCTCTCCGCCAGCCCCGCCATCTTTTTGACCGGGCGCCGGCGTTCCCGCGCCACCGTGCCTTCCGACCCCCCTACCGATTGTGCCCAGCTTCAGGCCTTGCAAGCGGGCGATGACACCGCTCTCAACACCCTCATTGCGCGCTGGGAGCGGCCTCTTTTCGGCTTTGCCTTTCGTTACGTCCAGAACCATGCCGACGCCTGCGACCTCGCGACCGAGGCGTTTGTCCGCCTTTACCAGCAGCGCGCCCGCCTCCGCCCTGACACCAATCTCTCTGCCTGGCTCTTCACCACCCTGGCCAATCTTTGCCACAACCATCTTCGGTGGAGACGCCGTCATCCTGCGGTGGCGCTGGATGCGAGCGAGACCGAGGACGGGCGGCCGCCCGCCGCCATGCTTTCGTCCGACCGGCCCGCGCCGGACGACGCGCTGCATCGCGAGGAAGTAACGGAGGCAGTTCGGCATGCCATCGCGCTCCTACCGCATGACTTGAAGACCACCCTGCTGCTGCATCATTACCAGCACCTCTCCTGCCGGGAAATCGCCGGCATCGTCCATTGCACGGAAAGCGGGGTGGAAAGCCGGCTCTATCGCGCCCGGCAACGGCTGCGTCTGGCACTGGCGGATTTCCTCCATGAAATCTCGCCCTGCTGAGCCGATGACGTCCGGTCCTCGGGTGCGCGGTCCTACAGTGTGGCCGGCCGGTGTGCCTGCCAGCCGGCCACCGGAACGGAACTCAAGGCTTCGCCGCCTTGGTCCCGAAATTGAAGCTTTGGCTGGCGCGGACCAGAACCGGCTTGCCCTTACAGGTCGCCGGCTCGAATTGCCACTGCTGCACGGCGGTCAGCGCGAGATTGCCGAGCAAGGGTGAGACGCCGCGGCTCTCCACCGCCGGCAGCCGGACCTTGCCCGCTTCATCGATATAGAACTCGATGTTGACAATGCCGGTGATGCCCCGGTTCGCCCAATCGGCCGGATAAATCGGCTCGACGATGTGCACTGGTCGCGGAATGTGATCCAGCTCCTGCAAGAGATGAACGCGGTAGGCGTATTGGTCCTTGTCCAGCTCGAGGAAGCGCTCCTGCAGGTTCTCCTGCGGGCTTTGCGTCACGATCGTCAGTCCCTGCCTTTCAAAGTTAAAATCAACCCGCACCACCACCGGCACCGGCTCGCCCTGCCAGCGGGCCGGCTCAAATTTCCATTTTTTAATCGCGTTCATCGCCTGGTCGGCGAAAGACGGATGGGAATAGCCGACGACCAGCCAGTCCGCGAGGGCGCCGTTGGCATCGACGTTGATCACCACGTGGGCCTCGCCGGTACTGAAGCCGATGGCTGTCGCCTGTTGGGGAAACATCGGCTGCCACGTCTGATCGATTTTGAGCGGGGTGTAGCCAGCAGGCAAAGGCGCCGGCTCGTCACCCCGCGCCAGAATGAGGGTGAGGAGGAAGAAGCCAAAAAAGGAACAGAGGCGGGTCGTCGTTTTCATAAAATGGGCGGGATTCAGGGAGTATAACACCGCGCGACGTTGCTTCCCTTTACTCCGGATGGCCCGGCGCGGCAAGACCGCGATGCGCAAGGACCTTGCGCCAGCAGGCACGCTGGCCAGGGAAGGCTCTGGCCGGCACCAGACTATCTGGCCACGGGTGCGGAAGCGGTCTTCGTCGCTGCCACACCGCTGTGCTGCGCGACCCAAGCCTCATATTGTTGGCGCGGGACGAAGCGCAGGGCGGCGGAATTAATGCAGTAACGCAGACCGGTCGGCGCCGGCCCGTCGTCAAAGACATGGCCCAGATGCGCTCCGTCCACCTTGCAATGAACCTCGGTCCGTTCCATCCCATAGCTGAAATCGCTCGTCGTGCCGACAAAGGCGGGGTCGATCGGCTTGGTGAAGCTGGGCCAGCCCGTGCCGCTGTTGAATTTGTCGCGGCTGTCGAACAGCGGGGTGTCGCTGCATACCGAAAAATAAACGCCGTCGGCGTGGTCGTTCCAGTATGAATTGTCAAAGGCCGGCTCGGTGCCCTGCTGGCGGGTGACCTCGTACTGGGCGGGCGTGAGCAGCTTTTGCCATTCCGCGTCGGTGTGCTTCACCGTGGTCTTCGCCATGTCCAGGACCACGTGCGAGGGGAGCCCGCAGGCGGACTTGGCCGGATCGACGTTGCAAGCGGCTCCGGTCGGGGCGGTGGAGGACGAGGTGGTTTTCATTTCGGATTGCGCACAGGCCGCCATGGCAATGGCGAGCAGGATCGAGGATAGACAGAGTCTCATTACGGATATGAGCAGGGGCTCTGCTCCAATATTCCACACCTGCCCACAAATGCAAACCGCGCAAAAAAGAGCCCGCCGGGCGGCGGGCTCGCAAACAATGAAAAGAATCGGACCGATTCCTCTTAGAACTTGGCCGAAACCGAGAGGAGGATGCGCTCGGGATAACCCACCTGCTGATTGGCGGGGAAATATTCCTTATTGGCCATGTTGTTCCAATTGACGGCGGCGGACCAATCGACCTTCTGCCAGGTCCAGTCATAACCCACGGCGCT
>DASRHD010000117.1:0-4503 GCA_035650695.1 Opitutaceae bacterium | reverse complement strand
TGAAAACCTCGGCGATCAGCCAGCCGTGAAACGTGAAGGTGCCCATCGTCGCCGGCGAGAGCGACGGCGCGATCAGGTCCATGGGGTTGGTGCAAAAATGCGGTGGAAGCGGGACGGTTTTGCCGCGCCATTGGACGACGCGGGTGCGGATTTCTTTGATTTTCATGCGGGGCGGGGGGAATCGGCCATCACAGGATAGACGGATGGAACACAAATGAGGATGACGAGAAAGGCGAGAATGTGCAGCGAACCAGCGATGACCAGCACCGGTCCGTAGCTAAAGCCATGACCGAGCAGCCAACCGGCCAGTTCACCCAGCACCACCCCGCCCATCGATCCGCCGAATCCGACCAGGCCGGCGACGGTGCCAACGGCGCGCTTCGGAAATAGATCGGTGGGCAGGATCATCACCAGCGTCGACCAGGACTGCTGGCCGAAAAACGCCAGGCTGAAGAGCGCGATTGCCCATGCCACCGAGACGTGCGGCACCAGCATGACCCAAGGCATCACCGCCGCGCTCGCCCCTAGGGCGATTTTGCGGGCGGCATTGACCGAACGTCCGCGGGTCAGCAGCCAGCTCGACAACCCGCCGCCGCACAAGCAGCCGATGCCGGACGCCGCATAGGGGATCCAGCCGACCGAACCGACGGTCTTGATGTCGAAGCCGCGCGCGTCGTAGAGGTACTTGGGCAGCCAGAAGAGATAAAAATACCACGCCGCGTCGCTGAGAAATTTCGCGCCGACGATGCCCCAGGTCTCGCGGTGGCGCAGCAAGTCAACAAAGCGGATCTTTATTCCGCCGCCCCCGCCGGACTCGGGCGCGGCCTGGATCACCGCCCGCTCGGCCGCGCCGAGCCCGGGATGCTCGTCCGGCAGGAAATAGCTTTTCCACCACCACCAGGTCCAGGCGAGGCCGGCCGCGCCGGTGAGAAAGAAGACCCAGCGCCAGTGAGCCACGCCGAGCCAGCCCACCTTCGTAAGGACGAGGGCGATGAGCGGTGGAGCGACCACCGCGCCGATTGCGGTGCCGCCGTTGATGATGCCCATCGCTGTGGCGCGCTCCCGGACGGGAAACCATTCCGCCACCGCGCGCGTCGCCGCGGGAAATCCGCCGCCCTCCCCCAGCCCGAGCAGCAGCCGGCTCCCCGCCAGCATGACGATGCTGCCAGCCAAGCCGTGGCTGGCACAGGCCAGCGACCAGAACAGCATGATCAGGGTGAAACCGCGCCGCGTGCCGAGAAAGTCGATCAGCCGGCCGCCGCCGAGGTACATTACGCCGTAAGCGACGAGAAAGGCCGACTGCAAAAATGCGAAAAGTTCCGGCGTTACTGGCAGGTCCTGCTCAATGGCCTTGATTGCCACCGGCAAGGTCTGCCGGTCGAGGTAACTGATCGCAATGGCGACACTGATGAGAAGGGCGATGCGCCAGCGGAGCATGGGGTAAATCGGGCTGGATCGGGGAAAAGAATCCCCTTTGGCCGCCGGCGCAACGCGCCGTTTACTTTTTTGTCCGCACCGCGCGCCGCCGGCCGGGAAAAAGTTCCCCGCACATCCCGCAGACCGTGCCGTCGCAGCCGCGCGCCGTGCAATGCCCGCGGCCGTAAAAAATGATGCGAAGGTGCAGCTGGTTCCAATGCTCGCGCGGAAAGAGGCTTTTCAGGTCGCGCTCGGTCTGCTCGACGCTGCGGCCGTCGGTCAGGCCCCAGCGCTGGGCCAGGCGATGGATGTGAGTGTCCACCGGGAAGGCCGGCTCGCCAAACGCCTGCGCCATGACCACGCTGGCGGTCTTGTGGCCCACGCCGGGCAGGGCTTCGAGCTCGGCGTAGGTGCGCGGCACCCGCCCGTCGTGCCTTTCCAGCAGCAAACGGGAAAGTTCCGAGATCGCTTTTGCCTTTTGCGGCGCGAGCCCGCATGGCCGGATGATCTCGCGGATTTTTTCCACCGGCAGCGCAGCCATCTTCGCCGGCGTGTCGGCCAAGGCAAAAAGCTTCGGTGTGATTTCATTGACGCGCCGATCCGTGGATTGCGCAGAAAGCACCACGGCCACGAGCAGAGTATAGGCGTCGCGATGATGGAGCGGCACGGGCGTTTCCGGATAAAGCTCTGCCAGCCGCCGGTCGATGTAGGCGGCGCGGGCGGCCCGGGTGCGGAAAGCGTTCGACGGCTCGGCCATGCGCCAGTGAACAGAGCCGCTTTCGCGGCCGAGACAACTTCTTAAAACCGGCCGGCGCCGCAAAACTCAGTTGCGCGTCCCGTCCTCCGCCGTAGGTTCGGCCCATGCCCACTGCGTCCGCCGCCACCGCGAACCGCCAACTGCTCGCTCCGCTCGACACCTTTGCCCGCCGCCACCTCGGACCCGACTCCGCCGAACAGGCCGAAATGCTCCGCCTTCTCGGTCAACCCTCGCTCGAAGCGCTGGCCGACGCCGCCGTTCCGGCCGCCATCCGCCGCGGCCCGCTGAATCTGCCCGATGCCGCCGGGGAGAGCGCCGCCCTGGCGGAATTGCGGACCATGGCGGAAGAAAACCAGGTGTTCCGCAGCCACATCGGATTGGGCTACTACGGCACGCTCACCCCACCGGTGATTCAACGAAACATTTTGGAAAATCCCGGCTGGTATACCGCCTACACTCCGTACCAGGCCGAGATTTCGCAGGGCCGCCTGGAGGCGTTGCTCAATTTTCAAACCATGGTCTGCGACCTCACCGGCCTGGAGATCGCCAATGCCTCCATGCTCGACGAGGGCACCGCCGCGGCCGAGGCGATGATGCTCTGCCATCGCGTCAAACAGGGCGCAAATCACGGCCCGGCGGCTTTTTTTGTCTCCGCCGCCTGCCACCCGCAGACGATCGATATCGTGCGGACGCGCGCCCGCCCGCTTGGCATCGATGTCGTGGTCGGCGACCACCAGACGTTCCCGCTTGAAGCCGCAAAAAACCTCGCCGGCGTCCTCGTGCAATACCCCGACACCCGGGGCGATGTCCGCGATTTTTCCGCCTTTTTCACCCGCGCCCACGCCGCCGGCGCCCTCTGCGTGGTCGCCTGCGACCTGCTTGCGCTCACGCTGCTGCGTCCGCCGGGGGAGTTTGGCGCCGACGTGGCGGTCGGCTCGGCCCAGCGCTTCGGCGTGCCGATGGGCTATGGCGGGCCGCACGCCGCCTTTTTCGCCACCAGGGATGTGCATAAGCGCCAGATGCCCGGCCGGCTCGTCGGCGTCTCCAAGGATGCGCAGGGAAACCCCGCCCTCCGCCTCGCCCTTGGCACCCGCGAGCAGCACATCCGCCGCGACAAGGCGACCTCCAACATTTGCACCGCCCAGGTCCTCCTCGCCGTCATGGCGTCGATGTACGCCGTCTATCACGGCCCGGACGGACTGAAAAAAATTGCCCGGCGGATCAAGCTGCTGACCGAGATGCTCGCCGCCGGCCTGCGTGCGCTCGGCGCCGCCATCAACGCCGAGCCGGTTTTCGACACGCTCACGGTCGGCAAAATCGCCGCCGACCGTCTCCACGCCGCCGCCGCCGCAAAAAAAATCAACCTGCGCCGCATCGATGCGCAGACCGTCGGCATTTCCCTCGATGAGACGACCGGCCCGGCCGACGTACAGGAATTGCTCTCGCTTTTCGGCAACGCCACCCTGCCCGACGCGGAGAACGTTGATACCGCTTTTGCCGCGCCGCATGGCCGCACCTCGCCTTTTCTCACCGCCGCCGTTTTCAGCCGCCACCACACCGAGCACGAAATGTTGCGCTACCTCAAGCGCCTGGAAGCAAAGGACCTGTCGCTCTGCCATTCCATGATTTCACTCGGCTCGTGCACGATGAAGCTCAACGCCACGACGGAGATGCTGCCCGTGACCTGGCCGGAGTTCGGCGCGCTCCACCCGTTCGCGCCGGCGGAGCAGGCGCGCGGCTACCATCGCCTCTTTCAGCAGCTGGAAGCCTGGCTGGCCGAGATCACCGGCTTCGCCGCCGTTTCGCTCCAGCCCAATGCCGGCTCGCAAGGCGAGTATGCCGGCCTGCTCGTCATCCGCGCCTATCATGAGTCGCGCGGCGAGGGCCACCGCGATGTCTGCCTGATTCCGGCCAGCGCCCACGGCACCAACCCGGCGAGCGCCGCGATGTGCGGCTTCAGGGTCGTGCCCGTCGCCTGCGACGCCCAGGGCAACGTCGAACTCGCCGATCTCCGGGCCAAGGCCGAAGCCCATGCCCGGAATCTCGCCGCCCTCATGGTGACCTATCCGAGCACGCACGGTGTATTTGAAATATCAATACAAGAGATTTGCGCCGTCGTCCACCGCCACGGCGGCCAGGTCTACATGGACGGGGCGAACATGAACGCGCAGGTCGGGTTGACCTCGCCCGGCCATATCGGCGCCGACGTCTGCCATCTCAATCTCCACAAGACCTTCTGCATTCCGCACGGCGGCGGCGGTCCGGGCATGGGACCGATCGGCGTGGCCGCGCATCTCACGCCCTTCCTCCCCGGCCATGTTTTCCAGCCT
>DASRHD010000116.1:0-10923 GCA_035650695.1 Opitutaceae bacterium | reverse complement strand
ACCGTGGGGGTGCCGATCAGGGCAGGGGGCCAGGCGGCGGACTCGGCCATCGGTGGCGGCGCGCTCAGCGCTTGCCGTTGTGATTGTTCAGACCAGGCACCCGTTCCGTCACCGCGGCCCAGATGGCTTTCTCCAGCGCGGATTCGCTTTGCGTACCATCCACGACAATAAAACGCTCCGGCAGACCCTTGGCGAGGAGGAGGTAGCCTTCGCGGACTTTGTTATAGAAATCGATATTCTCTCGCTCCATCCGATCGGGGAGATCGCTAGCGCGCTGACGGATGCGGGCGAGGCCGACCTCGGTGGGCACGTCGATGATGATGGTGAGGTGCGGCATGACATTGCCGACGGCGAAGCGGTTGATCTGGTGGACGGGATCGGGCGCGAGGTTGCGACCGATGCCTTGATAGACGGTGGAGGAATCGAGAAAACGGTCGCTCAGGACAATCTTGCCGGCCATCAGCGCCGGGGCGATGATTTCGCGCACGAGCTGTGCCCGGGCGGCGGTGAAAAGGAGCAGCTCCGTCTCGGCGCACATCTCGTCGCCGCGGGAATTGTGCACGATGATGTTGCGGATCTGTTCGCCGATCTCGGTCCCGCCCGGCTCGCGCACGGTAACGACTTCGCGCTTCAACCGCTGCAGGTGGGCGGCGAGGCGCATCAGCTGCGTTGACTTGCCGCTGCCCTCGGAGCCCTCGAAGGAGATGAGCTGGCCGGTTGATGATTGTTTCAATGGCATAACGGCCAGAATGGGACATTTCTTTTCTCTTGGCGAGTGAAGGTTTCGCGCGCCATGGATTTTTTTGGCGAGGCCGGCGGCGATTTGCCATTGATTGCTCCGCGTAAAGTGGCCCACACTCGCGCCATAATTTCCAGAGATGATTTCTGTTTTTGCCCTCGTTAACGTCGTCCAGGTTTTTCTCAGCTGCGATCCGATTGGCCAGGTCATTGTTTGCGGCCTGGCGGTGTTCAGCCTGATGGCCTGGACGGTGATGATCGGAAAGCACTTCGAGCTGAAGCGGCTGCGCGAACTCAACCTCGCCTTCGAGTCCAAGCTGCGGAACGAGCGCGCGCTGCTCGAGCTGCCCGAATCCTTCCGCAACCACCGGGCGATTCCCTACGCCGACCTTTTTGCCGACGCCCTCGAAAGCTACTGGCGCGCCGCCGCGGTCGGCCGGGAAAAGGGCGACAATAGCGCCCGGGCCCGCCTCGAACATACCGAGAACGCACTCCAGCGCGCGCTCGCCCGCCAGGCGCTGCGCTATGAATCGAGCATGATCTTTCTCGCCACCGTCGTCTCGGGTGCGCCCTTCCTCGGCCTGCTCGGCACGGTCTGGGGCGTGATGACCGCCTTCAGCGCCGTCTCAGTGCAGCAGACGGCGAGCATCGCCTCGCTTGCTCCCGGTGTGACCGCCGCCCTGCTCACCACCATTGCCGGCCTGGTCGTGGCCATTCCCTCGGTCTTCGGCTACAATTTCCTTCTGGCCAAAAGCAAGCAGCTCGTGACCGAGCTGGAAAACTACGCGAGCTCGCTTGCCGATCGCATCGAGCTGGAGGCAAAGTGACATGGCCCGGACCTTCCGCCGCCCGCAACAGTCGCGTCCGATCGCCGAGCTGAACGTGACCAACCTCATCGACCTGGGGTTCACCCTGCTCATTATTTTCATGATCGCCACGCCCCTCATCCAGCAGGAGCAGACGATTCCGATGAACCTGCCGGCCGAGGCAAAAAGCGCCCAGATCAAGCCGCCGCCGGACACGGAATTTGTCTCCATTTCGATCGATCGGAGCGGCAACTACTACTACGCCGACCAACGGGTGAGCTTTTCCGAGCTCGCCAACCGGCTTGGCGCGCTCGCGGCCAAACCGAAGCAGCCGGTCATCCGCATCCGCGCCGACGGCGCCTTGGCCTGGCAAAAGGTCATCACTCTTGTCTCCGAGCTGAAAAAGCGTAATTTGACCAAGGTTACTTTCGACACCGAGGCCACGGATTGATCGCCGCCATGAACGCCCGCCTGCCCAGCGCCTTCGCGATTTCCGCGCTCCTGCACGCGGCCGTGATCGGATTGCTGCTGCTGGCGATCTTTTTCTCCCAGCGGCGTGAGGCGCGGCCGCCGGTGGTATTCGAGCTGGTGGCGGGCGAGGGCAACAATTATGGCGCCACGGTTGCACCGGCACTCGGTTCGCCGACCGGCGATATCAAAAAAGTCGCCACCCAGCCCGCGCCCGCGCCGCCGGCCCCGAAAATCGAACGCGTGCCCGAGGCGGTGACACCCGCGCCGGCCAAGCCCGTCCCGACCGCGGATTTTGCCAAGACGATCAAACGCATTGAGGATCGGAAAATCCGCCGGGCCGAAGCCCAGATCAAGGCCGAGCGCGAGGCGGAAGCCAAGCGCCTGAGCAAGGAGGAGTTCGACCGCCTGCACAAACAGCAGGCGGCGGCCAAGACGGCTTCGGCGCGGGGCGCCAAGGTGCCGCAGATCGATGCCGCGGGCATCGCCAAGGGAGTGGTCGGCGGCTCAACCGCGAACAGAACGGGCGGGGCCGGCGGAACCGCGCTTTCGCGGGAGGAGTCGAGCCTGATCGACGCCTATATCGCTTTTGCCCGCCAGCAGCTGCGCACCGCGTTCGACGCGGTCAAACCGCAAGGGCTGAGCGACCAGCTCGAGGCCGAGGTCGAACTTCATATTCTCGCCGACGGCACGCTCGCCCGCGCGCGCATCATTCGATCGTCCGGCAGCGACGACTTCGACCGCGCCGTGCTCCAGGCGGTGGCCAACGTCGCCCCGCTCGGCGCCCGACCGGACGGGCTGCCCGAGGTGCAACAGATTCCCTTCCGGATGCGCGAGCCTACAGACCAGTGAAAAATTTCTTGCCTTCGACCGGCAGGGCTTCGATTTTCATCCCTTACAGTTGGCAATGGGCTCGTAGCTCAGTTGGAAGAGCGCCTCAATGGCATTGAGGAGGTCGTCAGTTCGAACCTGATCGGGTCCACCAACTTCTCGCCGGAATCCCGGATCCTTACCAGTTCGGCTTCTCCGGCAGGGTGGCGTCGAACTCGTTGATCAGTCCAGCCTCGTAGGGGCCGGCATAGGTGCCGGCAAAGAACCGGTCGAGGCCTTCGCGGCAGAGTTTTTCCCACGATGCTTCCTCCCGGCCGGGCAGAATCGGATAAAACAACGCCTGATTACTGCGCGCCGCCTTGAAATCCCCCGGCGCGTCGCCGATCATAAGGACGTGGTTGGAGGAGTATTTTCCGCCGGCCGCCAGGCGGAGGTGTTCCGCCTTCGTGCCGAGCTCCTGGCCGGCGAGGATGCGCACAAACTGATCGATGTCGTGCTCCTTCCATTCGCGCACCAGCGTCTCGGTCGCACTTTGGGAGACAACGATGACGTCCGCCGATTGGACCATTTTTTGCAGGCTTTCACGGACGAAGGGGAGGGGCGGCACGCCGCTGACGTTTTCTTCCACCGCCTTGTTCACCCCCAGCGACCAGGCCAACGCCGGGGCGAGGCCGGGATGGCCGGCATCGATTTCTTTTTTCAGGCCGGAATTGCTCAGCTGCGGCGCGCGTGCAATCCAGGCCTCCAGTTCCGCCGGATCGGGGAGGGCGGCGCCACGCGCGACCACTTCCTTGCGTTCGCGCAGCAGGCGCAGGGCGCGCGCCAGAGCCTCAAACCGGTTCGCCCCGCGGGTCTTGGAGTAAAGATTGACGAAATCCCAAACCTCCCGCGCGTACTTATTCACCGTCTGAAGGCGGAATTGTTTGATGAAGACCGGCGCGAAACACTCCTTGTGCTTCAGTTCCATCGTATCGAAAACACAACCATCGGAATCGATGCCGATGAAAAACTCCTTGCTCGGTTTCAGGTTTTTCAAGACGTGCGAGTCGCTCATAAAAAATGAAGGCCAAGTAGGCCGGGAAGGCCGGGGGCCAGCAAACGAAATCGCGGCACCGAGCGGGACGCGACCGGCTTTGTCTTGCGTTCCGGTGGACAAGATAGACACGAGCGGCGGGCAAACGGATTTCCCGTGGGAGGCTTGACGCGGCGGCTTTCCGGGCCGCAAAATGGCCGTTTCCTTTTTGCGAACCATCCTCGGTTTCCGCTCCCTCCCCGGAACCATGGATTAATGAACTAAAAAACGGAGGGCCGTTACTTACCATGAAAAAAGACTCCTGGAGTGAAGCCATTCTGAGCCAGATGTCGCTCGAACAGAAAATCGGCCAGTGCGTCGTCGTCGGCATGTCGGGCACCGTCATCACCAACGACCTGCGCGAGGCCATCCTGCGCTATCATTGCAGCGGACTGCGGCTCTCCGCCTTCAACCGGATGTTCAGCTATTTCAGCGACGACAAGGCCAAGAAACAGGAACTCGGCCCGGACTTCGTCCCCTCGATGCAGAAAATTGCCAGCGGCGGCCTTCCGCCCTACACCACGCCGGCCCAGTACGCCGGGATGCTCAACGAGCTGCGCCAGCTCGCCGCCTCGCGCTCGCCCGCCATCCCGCTGCATATGATCATCGATCAGGAAGGCGACACGAGCAAGGACTTCTCCCGCGGCGGCGTCGTGCAGTTTCCCTCCAACATGGGCTTGGTCGCCAGCCGCAGCCCCGAGCTCGCCTACGAAGTCGCCTGCTGCGTGGCCAAGCAGATGAAGGCTTCCGGCCTCGACATGATCCATTCGCCGGTGGTGGATGTGAATATCAACCCCAACAACCCCGAGATCGGCTACCGCGCCTTCAGCGACGATCCCGAGGTGGTGGCGGAATACGCCATCGCCATGCTCAAGGGTTTCAAGGAAAACGGCGTCATCGCCGCGGCCAAGCACTTCCCCGGGCGCGGCGACTCCGCCACCGACGCCCACCACGCCTGCCCGATGCTCAAGGTCGACAGCGACCGCTTCAACAAGGTCGAGCTTTATCCCTACAAGCGCCTGATCGAGGCCGGTATCGACTCCATCATGGTCGCGCATTGCATCTATCCGCACATCGATCCGGACCAGATCTCGACCGTCTCGCGCAAGGTCGTCACCGGCATTCTCCGCGACCAGCTCGGCTTCGAAGGCATGATCACGACCGACAGCATCACGATGGGCGCGCTGATCGACCGTTACGGCATTGGCGAGGCTTGTGCCCGCGCCCTCGACGCCGGCGCCGACATCATCCTGATGAAAGCGGAGAACCAATGGCGCGGCGAGATGTTCTACACCATCAAGAAATGGGTCGAGGACGGCCGGATCAAGTCCGAGGAACTCGACGACAAGGTCCGCCGGATTTTGCGCATCAAGAAAAAATACGGCCTGTTCAAGAAAATGGGCATGGTCAAACCGGAGAAGGCGGCCAAGCCGTTCTCCGATCCGATCGTGATCGAGACGTGCCGGAAGGCGTCGCAGAAGGCGATCCTCGTGGTCAAAGACGAGCTTGCCGCGCTGCCGTTGGACAAGAGCAAAAAGGTGCTGCTCGTCAACCAGCAGAACTCGATCAAGACGCCGAACGACATTTACGACCATCCGGGGCTGTTCGCGCAGCTGATGGAGCAGGACTGGCCCTCGCTCCAGACTTACGAAACGAAATTCGGCCTCGACGCCAAGGACGAGGAAGGCGTGCTGAAGTTCGTCAAGGCGAACAAATTCGACCTCATCATCTGCACCAATTATTACGACCGGCAGGAAAAGCCGAACACCTATGTCAAGGCGCTGATCGACCAGGGCTACCCGGTGTTGCTCATCACAAACACGCCTTACTGCATCAAGGAAAGCGCCGGCCTCATCCCTTCGGCCAAGACCGCCGTGCTGAACATGAACCTGACGCCGGAGGGCCTGCGCACGGCCAAGGCCGTGCTCTTCGGCCAGCTCCAGCCGGAAGGCTCCTGGCCGCTATCCAACTACGATCCGTTCAAGCTCCGGAAATAAGCGCCATGAAAAAGCTGACTCTCAAGACCCCGCTCAACCGCACGGTCTCGCCCATCACCGGCTGGACCCGCCGCCATTGGGAGGAAATTTTCCAGGCCTTGATGAAGGGAATCGTGGACAGCGCATCGCCCGGCGGCGCGCGCCAGCGCATTCCCGGTCCGCGCAGCCACCATGGTCTGCTCGCCGACGAGCTGGAGGGTTTCACCCGCTCGATGATCATGGCCGGGCCGTGGCTGAACAGCTCCAAGGATGGCAAATATTCCGAGAAGGGCGGAAAGGTCGACGTCGGCGCTTTTTATCGCAAGGGCATCCTTGCCGGAACCGATCCCAAACATCCGGAATACTGGGGCGACATCGTCGATTTTGCCCAGCATCTGGTCGAGATGGCGGCGCTGGCGTGGGGACTCCATCTTTCCAAGCGCCTGGTCTGGGACAAATTTTCCGCCGCGGAGCAAAAGCAGGTGGCGGATTACATGTTCCAGTGCACCAAGGTGAAGTACCACCAGAACAACTGGCTGCTTTTCAACGTCATCACCAACACGGTGCTGAAGACGCTGGGCATGCCGTATTCCCAGGAGCAGATCGATGCGAACCTGCAGGCCTGCGACCACATGTACATCGGCGACGGCTGGTATCGCGATGGCAACATCAACCGCATCGATTACTACAACGCCTGGGCCTTCCTCTATTACTACCTGCAGTGGGTCATTCTCGACGGCGACTCGAAGCCGGACGTCGCGGAAAAACACAAGGAGCGCGTCCGCCTCTTTGCCCGCGACCTACGCTACTTTTACGCCGGCGACGGCAGCGTGCCCTGCTTCGGCCGCTCCATGATCTATCGCTTCGGTTTCCTTTCGCCGCTTGCCCTCGGCCAGTACCTCGGCTGCCTCGACATCCCGGCCGGCGAAGTGAAGACGCTCTGCAACGGGGTGATGAAGTTCTTTTTCGCGAACGAAATTCTCACCGAGCAAAACCACCTGTCCATGGGCTTCCTCCGGCCATGCGCGGAAATCCTCGAGCATTATTCCTGCGGCGGCTCGCCCTACTGGGCGACCAAGGCGTTCAATCTCCTCATGCTCCAGCCGGAAGATCCGTTCTGGAAGACGAAGGAGGAAAAACTGCCGATTCACCGTGAGAGCTACTCGGTTCCGCTGCGCAGCGCGGGGTTGCTCCTCGTCGGCAATCAAAAGACCGGTCACGTCCAGCTGATCAACCAGAAATCCTACCACGACAAGCCGGAGTACAACGCCAAGTACACCAAGTTCGCCTACTCCTCGATCTTCAGCTACGAGGCCCGGCTGGTCTATAAGAATTATAACTGCGACAACATTCTCCAATTCTCCGCCGACGGAATCAACTTCCGCCAGCGCTGGGAGATGACGCACCTCTTCTGCGAGAAAAACTTCGCCGCCTCGAAATATCCGCTCTACGATGTGGACAAGGACGGCACGATCCACACCTCGATCCTGGTCAAGGACGATTTCATGATCAATCTGCACCAGGTCGAGACGAAGAAGCAGAATCTGGTGTTTCAAGAGGGCGGATATCCCCTCGGCTTTGACGATGGCGCAGCCAGGACCGTTTCGATTCCGGGAGCCGAGGCCGCCTACAAGGACGGCAAGCTCACCTTTATCCGCAATCTTCACGGCTACACCCGCCAGACCAAGGCGCTGCCTTTCGCCGACGACATCAACGGCTCCAATGTGCGCTACCGTCAGAGCGTGGTGCCGGTACTGGGTTTCGAGAACGGCGCGCAGGAAAAATTTTACCTCGCCTCGCTGGTCTGCGGCCGGGTCGGGAACGATTCGATCCGCAAGCTGGCCGGCCTGGTCAGGAGTTTCAAACTCAAGGGCAACGCCGCCGACATCGCCTTCGCCGACGGCGAGCGCGCATTTCTCCAGATCGGCGAAATTGCCGACGTCAGTCTTTCGCTCAACGGCCGGAAATTTTCCGGTCCCATTGTCATGGCCCGGGCTTCCAAGGACGGCCGGAAGTGGTTTGTCCTGGAAAGTTCCGGCAAAACTCAGAGTGAAGGAGACCAGTGAGCCATTATGATTATGCAGTAATCGCGATCTACCTTTGCTTCATCGCACTGATCGGTGAAGTCTTCCGCAAATTCAGCAAGGACTCCAGCGACTTCTTCCGCGGCGGCGGCAACGTGCTGTGGTGGATGGTCGGCGCCACGGCCTTTATGTCGCAGTTCAGTTCCTGGACCTTCATCGGGGCCGCGAGCAAGGCTTACACCGATGGCCCGCTGGTGCTCGCAATTTATTTTGGCAACGGCATTGGCTATTTTATCGCCTTTCTCTGGTCGGCTAAAAAATTCCGCCAAATGCGCGTGATCACGCCAATGGAAGGCGTGCGGGATCGCTTCGGCCGGGCCAATGAACAGTTTTTCACCTGGGTCTGGATTCCCATCGGCATTTTTTATGCCGCCATCTGGCTCAATGCGGTCAGCACGTTTACCTCGGTCGTGTTCGGCCTGCCGATGACGTGGACGATCGTGATCGTGGGACTGGTCGTGCTGATTGTTGCCTTCCTCGGCGGTGCGTGGGCCGTGGTGGCGTCGGATTTCATGCAAATGATGATTCTGATGTGCATCACCCTGGTGGTCGCGGTGCTGTCCATCCAGGCGGTTGGCGCGAAGTTCGGCAGCGTCGGTCTGCTTGGCGGTGCTACCGCCTTCGTGAATCATCTTCCCAGTCGGTACCTCCATCTGTCGGAGACCCATACGCTGTCCATCGTTGTCTTGTGGATCGCGGCCTTTGTCCTGAAACAAATCTGCCTGACCAACGACATGAAGGACGCAGACCGGTTTCTCTGCTCGAAGGATTCAAAAAACGCCACCCGGGCGGCGCTGCTGGCGGCCATCCTGTTTTTCATCGGCCCCGTCATCTGGTTCATTCCGCCCATGGCCGCCGCCATCCTGTTTCCGGACCTTTCGGCCGTTTCGCAATTGCACGGACTCAGAACGATCAGCGAGGGCGCTTATGTGGCCATCGGGCTGAAATACATGCCCGTCGGCATGCTCGGCCTGATGATGAGCGCAATTTTCGCCGCCACGATGTCCAACATGGACACCGGACTGAACAAGAACGCGGGCATTTTCATTCGGAATTTCTACCGCCCTTACCTGCGCAAACACGCGAGCGAGACGGAATATCTTTTCGCCGGCAGGATCACGTCCTTTGTGTTCGGCATACTGATCATCCTGGTGGCCTACATCATCTCGAAATTCGGCGTCGGGATATTCAACGTGATGAACATGTTCAGCGCCATGGTAGCGCTGCCGTTTATTATGCCGCTGATCTGGGGCATTGTCATCAAGCGCACGCCGTCCTGGGCCGGCTGGAGCACGGTCTGCGTGGGATTTTTTTCATCGCTCGCGTTCAATCACTGGTTGAACCCCGCGGCGCTCGGAATCCCATCCGCAGAACAGGATGATTACATCCTCATTGGTGGCACGATCATAAATGTGGTCGCCTGTTCGCTCTGGTTCCTTGGGACTGCCCTCTTCGCCCGGTTCAATCCGCCGGAATACGTGAAGCAGGAGGAGGAGTTTTTCAAACGGCTGCACACGCCGGTGACTTCCGACCCCGAGCAGACCCGGAAAATAGATTTCGCGCAGTTGAATACACTCTCGTGGCTGAGCATCCCCTATGGCGGTTTCGTCATGCTCTTGGCGGCGATTCCCAATCCGCTGGAAGGCCGCTTGAGTTTCATCGTCTCCGGCGGTCTCATCGTGATTGTTGGCCTGCTCCTGCGCTGGCGGGCGCAAACTCTCGCCGCGCGCACCGGCGGCGGCGCGCCGACGCAACCGGCGGCGGTGGCGCAACGTTAATCCTGTCATGAAGACTCCCTCCGCCCCGGCCAAATGGACCTTCGCTCGTCTTGGTGGTGGATTCGCTGTTTTTTTCGCCGCCCTCGCGTTGCATGCGCAGTCGCCCGTCACGGTGCAGGCGGATGTCGCCCATCCCGGACGCGCCGTGCCCGACGACTTCTGCGGCCTGAGCTACGAACTCAAGCTCGTGCTGCCCAACTCCACCACCGGCAAACATTATTTCCGACCCGACAACGCGCCGCTGGTCACGGCCTTCCATACGCTCGGCGTCAGGCATCTGCGCGTCGGAGGCAACACCGCGGAACGGGCGACGGTGCCGATCCCGGATCACGCCGATATCGACAGTCTTTTCGCCTTCGCCAAGGCCGCCGATCTCAAGGTCATCTATACCGTCCGCATGGAGGGCAATCCGCCGGCGGCGTCAGCCGAAGTGGCCAAGTACGTGTTGGATCATTACGGGCCGCTGGTTTCCTGCCTGACGGTCGGCAATGAACCGGACAAACCTTGGAAATATCCGGCCTACCTCGAGGAATGGAAAAAATATACCGCCGCCATCCTCAAAGAAGCGCCGGAAGCGAAATTTTGCGGGCCGAGCACCACCCCACAAGCGGTGGAATGGGCGAAAAATTTCGTCCAAGACATGGGCGGATGGGATCATCTCGCATACCTCACCCAGCATAACTATCCGCGCCGCAGCGGCGAAAAAGTAACCGACGAGGCCCAAGCCGCCGCCGGCCGCGCGGCATTGCTTTCGCCGGAGATGTACCAGGTCTACCAGAAATTTTATGATGTTTTTGGTCCGGATGCGAAAGCGAAGGGCGTGGGTTATCGGCTGGAGGAGACCAACAGCTACAGCCGCGGCGGCGCCGTCGGCGTGAGCGACACCTTCACCGCCTCGCTTTGGATCGTCGATTATCTTTACTGGTGGGCGTGGCACGATGCGCTCGGCCTCAATTTTCACACCGGCGAGAAAGTGATGCGCGGCCTGCCCGGTCCGGACCGGCCGAACGTCTACACCGCGCTGACCTCGACGCCGCAGGGCATGAAAATCCTGCCCACCGGCTATGGGATGAAACTGTTTGATCTTGGCAGCCACGGCCGCCTTGTACCGGTCGAGATTTCGAGCAATCCGGATCACGTGAACCTGGCCGTTTACGGCACCCTCGCACC
>DASRHD010000115.1:0-8037 GCA_035650695.1 Opitutaceae bacterium | reverse complement strand
GGGGTGGCCGCCTCCATCCAGTCGATCTTGGCGCGGACGCCGGGAATGTATTTTTCCAGCGCGGCGATCGATTCGTCGATCAGGCGCTGCTTGTGGAAGGCATAATCGCCCTCCGAAAGATTTTTCCAGTCTTCGTACCGGCCATTGATCGAGGCGACCACCGTGTAGCGGCCGGAGCCGGGCCGGGTATCGGGATAATAAAGCGAGAAGGTGCGGCTGGTGGTGTGAAAATCGGTGAGCTCGGCGCTGCTGAAGGCCGGATTTTGCGAAGTGAAGACGAGATCGCCGATATGGGGCAGGGTTTCGCCCTTGCGAATGCCAAGGTAAACCTGGCAGGAGCTGGAGTTGATCCGGACGGCGCGCGCGGTGGTGACGTAATCAGCCGGGAAGTTCTCCACCCCGGCCAGGTTGAAGATGGTGTTTTTCAGGCTGGCGTTGGAAAGAACGGCCTTGGCCCGGATGACGCGCCCGCCTTTCGCCACGACGCCGCAGGCAACCTTCCGGCCGTCGCACTCCTCCACGAGGATCTTTTCCACCAGGACGTGCTTGCGCAGCTCGGCGCCGTTGCGGCGGAGCTCGTCACACATTTTTTCGACCAGCCGGTCGGAACCGCCGCGGAAGGTGTAGACGCCGGCGCCCATGAAATTGGAAAAGACGATGCCGAAGGTGATGGCTGGGTCGTCGAGGGTCGAGCCATTGGCATAGGCGATCGGCTCCATCAACAGGCGCTTGACGTCGTCGCGGCGGGGAAAAAAGCGCTCCAGCATCTCCCCCGTGGTCTCCGGATTGTTGTCATAAAAATTCATTTCGCGCAGGTAATCGTAGAATTTTTCCACGTGAGCGCGATCGAGGCCGAATTTTTCCACCAGCACGCGGGTATAATCCTCGCGGGTGAACGTCGTCCGGACGTCCATCTGCGGGTTGATGAAGCGGATATCCTTCAACTGGACAATCGAATCGGCGATCTCCTTCGTCCAATATTTCCGGCAGGATTTGATCATGCCGATGGGAAAACCGTGGAGGGAGATGTCGAAAATATGCCCGCCCTTGCGGGTGAACCAGGTGGCGAGGCCGCCGAACTGGTAATGGTGCTCGAGCAGGAGCACGCGATGGCCGGCCTTGGCGAGCACATTGGCGCCCGTCAGTCCGCCCAGGCCGCTGCCGATGACGATGACATCGTATTCGGCGGCGGCGCCCTTGAGCCAATCGTAAGCCATGAAAAGAGCGGAAAGTAACGGGCGCTGCGAACGAGGCAAACCGTTTCGCGCTCAGCGCCCCTGCTGCAGAACGTGCCGGTTGGCCATGGCGATGCCGCTGAGCAGCGCGCCGACCACGCCGACAAATCCCTGGTCGGTGCCGCAAAGGTAAAGGTTTTGCAGTCGGGTCCGCCCGTCGGGAATCTTGCGCGGCGATCCATAAACCGCGCCGGCGAAATGCCCGGTGTACTTGGTGATGGTGCGCGGGGTGAACATGTCGGTCGCGACTGTGGCGGCGGCGAAGGCCGCGTCATCCACCGGCGGAAGAAACCGCCGCGCTCGGCGCTGCACCTCGGCGAACCAGCGGGCCTTGTCCGCGCGGTAATCCTCCTCCTCCAGATTGGCCCAATGATCGTAATCTGCCAGGCAAGTGACGCGAAAAATTCCCTCCGGCAGCACGCGACCCGGCCCGAATTCAAAATTGTTCGGGAGGCAGATGACGCCGCTGCGGGGATCGACCTCGGCGTCCGGACGCTCGTAATGAAAATGGGGCGAATCGTTGAAGAAAACGATGGTGTCGGCCCCCCACCCCAGATCGGCCGGCTGGGATTTAAGCACGGAAATGGTTTCGATAAAGGACAGCCGGCCGGCGCCATGCGGAATGGCCTCATCCTCGCTGCCGCCGCGTCCGAGATGGAGCAGCCATTCCGTCTCGAGCGCACCGACGGAGGAAATGACATGGTCGGCCGTCACCTCCGCCCCGTCATCAAGCACGAGGACGGCGGCGCGCCCGTTTCGCTCGACGATGCGCTGTACGCCGCACTGCATGCGTCTCTCGCCGCCGGCTGCCCGGTATTTTTCCAGCAGCACCCGAATGATGGTGCGCACGCCTTCGAACGGCCGCGCCAGCCCTTCCAGAAAAATAGCGCGCATCATGATCGCAAACTGTCCGATGTTCATGTCGTGCTCCTGGGCGCTCCCGTAAAACATCAGCGGACAGAGCAACATGTCGATCAGCAACGGATCGTGGAGGAACCGCCCCATGAATTCGCGCGCCGAGCCGGCACCGGCCGCTTCCGCCAGGGCATCGTAATCCGGCAGGGCGGCGAGCAGCGCCCGCCAGCCGTCGGCCTGGCCGGGAAACGTTCCGGCAATGGCGGCGGTGAGCACGGCCGGATCATTGGTGAAGCGCAGCGAGATTTCCCCGTGCGGACCAAAGGCGACGCGGGAGCCGTACTGCGGCGCGAGGTCGAGCTCGTCGCGGTCGATGCGGAGCTGGCGGAGAATCTTGACCAGCGGGGTGCCCTTGATTTCGGGCCGGGCACAATTGGTCAGCGCATGCAGACCGACGTCGTATTTGCGACCGCCCAGGCTGTAAAAACTATTGAGCCCGCCGGGAGCGTTATGCCGCTCGAAAATGCAGACCCGCCGCCCGAAATGGGCCAGACGAATGCCGGCGGCCAGACCGGACATGCCCGCACCGATGACGGCGACGTCGTAATGCGAAGCGGAATTCATACCGTGAATTTAACCGGAGCGACACGGGGGATCCGGAGCCGAAAAATAAATAGGCTCACTTCATGAGCCGGATTTATCTCTCTGTGCCCTCTCTGTCTTCCTGGTTCAAACAAAAAGGCCGGCGTGAAGCCGTGGTCGGGCACAAGACGGCTCCCGCTCAGGACTTGCCGGCCAAAGCGTTGAACTTCGGCGTAAGGTACTCGGCGCAGCTGTCGAGGGAGGCGAGCTGCATGTAATCGGCCTCCGGCACCTCGATGCCGTAGCGCTTGCGGAGCTCCATGACAATGTCGAGGAAGTCCATGGAATCAAGCTGGAGCTGGTCGCGCAGGCGCACGTCGGGTTTCACCTGGCTGAGGTCTTCATCGGGCGCGATGTCGGCGATGATGTCGAGGACCAGCTTCTTGCATTCGTCTTTTGTCATAGGATTCGGCGAAGGGTCAAGTTAGGGCAGAAATCGCTTCACAATCAACGCGGAATTTATGCCCAGCATGCCGAAAGAGTTGTTAAGGATATAATCGACCCGCGCCGCTTTTTCCGGCCGGTTGAGGACCAGCCCAGGCAAAGCGCAGGCCGGGTCGAGGTCGTCGACATTGATGGTGGGATGAACGACAAGATCGTCAAACGAAGGCAGATTGCCGGCGAGTTCGAGCGCCCCGGCGGCACCCATGGCGTGACCGATGTAGCTCTTGGTGTTGTTGATGCGCGTGTTCGGGCAGCCGTCCCCAAAAACGGCACGAAGCGCTTCGCATTCCTGAATATCGCCGAGCGGGGTGGCCGTGGCATGGGTATTGACAATGTGAATGTCGTGCGGCGCCAGGCCGGCGTGGGCAATGGCCCGGCGGACACATTCCGTCTGGCGGACCGGATTGGGCAGGACGTAGTCGGTGGCGTCGCTGTTGACGCAATACCCGGCCAGCTCGGCGTAGATTTTGGCGCCCCGGGCGCAGGCGTCCTCCAGGCGTTCGAGGATGTAAAGGCAGCCACCTTCGCTGACGACAATGCCGTTGCGGGCTTTGTCGAACGGGCGCGAGGCCTTGGGCGGATCGGTATGGCTGGCCAGCGCACCCTGGGACTTGAAACCGGCGAAGATGCCGAACGATTGCGTGCTTTCGCTCACCCCGCCGCCGATGGCGAGATCGACCTCGCCCAGCCGGAGCATTTGCGCGGCGTGGATCAATCCGAGATTCCCCGCCGCGCAGGCGGCCCCGATGCAGTAAGCCGGGCCGGTGACGCCGAGGTGGAGTGAGGTCTCGCCGGCCGGGTTGTTCGCGACCGTCCGCGGATTGTGATAGTGCGACCAGAACTTGGTGTCGTAGTTGAACTTGGAGATGTTATAGATCTCGTTTTCCGTCTCGACCGTGCCGTGCTCGGTCGTGCCGATGTAAATGCCGACACGGTCCTTGGGCGTGGACTCGAGGTTCACGCCGCTGTCGGCCAGCGCCTCGCGGGCGCAGTAAATGCTGATGCTCCCGGCACGGGTGCCGACCCGCACCTCCTTTTTTTTCTGATAACGCAGGGCATCGAAATGACACATCCCGGCCAGCGTCTGGCCGATGTAGCGCAGCTCGACGCGCTCGATGCCGGCGCGGCCCGCGAGCAGATTGGCGCGAAACTCGGAAAGATTATTGCCGTTGGGCGCGGCCAGGCCGACGCCGGTGATGACGATGCGTGGAAGCGGCATGAAAACAAATTGCCTAGCCAAGTGTCCGTTCTACGCAATACAAGCCTGTAACATGAAAATACTCGTCGTCGGAGGAGCCGGCTACATCGGCAGCCATTGCGTGCGTCAGTTGGCCGCCGCCGGGCACCAGCCGGTCGTGCTGGACAACCTGGTTTATGGACATCGCGCCGCCCTGCCGCCCGGCGTGGCGCTGCATGAGGCCGATCTCGGCGACGAGGTGGCGGTCGGCCGGGTTCTGCGCAGCGAACGAATCGACCTGGTGATGCATTTTGCGGCCTTTTGCTATGTGGGCGAATCGGTGACTGATCCGCTGAAATATTACTTCAACAATTCGGTCGCCACGCTGCATCTCCTGCGCGCGATGCTGGCGGCCGGGGTGAAAAAATTCGTTTTTTCCTCCACCTGCGCGACCTACGGGGTGCCGGCCCGATTGCCGATCACCGAGGATCTGCCCCAGGCGCCGATCAATCCTTACGGCCAGACCAAGCTCGATGTGGAAAATGCCCTCAAGGCGCTGGCTCACGCATGCGGGCTGAGCTTCGCCGCGTTTCGTTACTTCAACGCTGCGGGCGCCGCCGAGGACGGCGCGATCGGCGAGGACCACGACCCCGAAACGCACCTTATCCCGGTGGCGATCGGCGCCGCCACGGGCAGCCGGCCCCCCTTGCAGCTCTTCGGCACCGACTATCCGACTCCGGACGGCACCTGCCTGCGCGACTACGTCCATGTGGACGATCTCGCCCGCGCCCACATCGCGGCGTTTTCAAAACTCGATACGCCGCAGACGCAGCTTTTCTATAATCTCGGCACCGGCCGGCCGGCCTCCAACCGCGAGGTCATCCGCGCCGTGGAGAAAATCACCGGCAAAAAAGTGCCGGTGGTCGAGGCGCCGCGCCGTGCCGGCGATCCGCCCGCGCTCTATGCCGATTCGAGCAAGGCCCAGCGCGAACTCGGCTGGAAGATCAAATTTCCCGACATCGAGTCGATCGTCACCACGGCGTGGCGATGGCATTCAACGCACCCGCGCGGCTACGCTGACAGGTGATTAAGGCCCGGCCGGCGATGTCACCGCGGCTGGTGCCGGCGGTGATTTGTCTCCGGCTCGCTCCTTCAATTCGGCGATAAAATTTGCTTCGTCGGCAAATTTTCGCGGGCCGAAATTGAGATGATCACCTTCGGGGGACCATTCGCAAAGGCAGGTCTTGGTCCCGTCGTTGAGCAGGTCCTCGGTCAGTTCCAGCGTCACATACCGGTACTGTTCGCCGTTTTTCAGCACGGCGGCAAAGTAGCATTCCGTCATGTCCTTCGGCTGGGGAAAAGTAATCAGAAACCCGGCAGGGTCATCGATCTTGCGGACCTTTATTCCAGCCGCGAAATCGTCCCCCACCACCTGCGCGCCTGCCTTGACCAATTGGCCGGTCTGTCCCTGCGCCAGATCGTCATAAAAAGCGCCATTCGACTTGTGAACCCAGCCAGGCAGGATGCCGTGCTCGAAGGTGTAGATGCGGTCATGCGCGGTCGGCTCCTTGCGCAAATAATCCGTCGGCTCGTCCGCCCGGAGAAAAGGAGAAAAACGGCCGGTTATCGCGGCCGATGCGGCGAGAAAAAAGACAATCGCTGGAAATCGTCTCATAGGGTTCCGGACCGGGAAAATTGTCCGCGGCCGGACAGGGCGGATTCTGGCGGCGAATCGACCGCGTGTAAACCGGTTAATTGACCTTCAGCCCAAGGCGCTCCGCACGCTTGCGCAGAGCCGCCTTGGTCAGTCCCAGGCGTTCGGCCGCCTTGGCCAGGTCGCCCGATTCGTCCTTCAGCGTCCGCTGGATCAATTCATCCTCAATAAAGTCGAGCGTCGGCTCACGATGATCGGCTTTGAGCTGTAGGTAAAGGGCATCAAGGATGGAGGCGAGAGTCTGCCCGGTGGAGGTGACCGGCTGGTCCGCCTCGGCCGCTGCGGCGGGGGAAGCCTCACCGGCCTCGCGGATTTCCTGCGGCAGATCTTTGAGCAGAACGGTATCGCCCTGGGCGATGACCGCGCTGCGATAAATCACATTCTCCAGCTCGCGAACGTTGCCCGGCCAGCGATGACGGGACAGGAGGGACATCGCCTCCGGCGAAACTTTTTTTGCCCGCGTCTTCTTCGTCTTCTCCAGCGTCTGCAGGACGTAGTCGACAATGGAGGGAATGTCCCCGGCCCGCTCACGCAGCGCCGGCATGCGGATGCGCACCACGTTGAGCCGGTAATAAAGGTCTTCCCGGAAGGTCTTGGCCCGGACCATTTCCTCGATGTCCTTGTTGGTCGCGGCAATGATGCGGACGTCGACCCGAATGGTGTCGGTGCCTCCGACGCGCTGGATTTCGCCCTGTTGGAGCACGCGCAGGATTTTGGTCTGGGTGGCCAGGGCCATGTCGCCGATTTCGTCGAGAAATATCGTGCCGCCGTCGCATTGCTCGAATTTGCCAATGCGCTGGCCGGTGGCGCCGGTGAACGAACCTTTCTCGTGGCCGAAAAGTTCGCTCTCGATCAAATTGTCCGGAATGGCGGCACAGTTGACGGCGATGAAGGGCTTGTTCGCGCGGTGGCTGTGCTTCCAGATCGAACGTGCGACCAGCTCCTTGCCGGTGCCGCTCTCGCCGGTGATCATGACCGTGACATCGCTGGCCGTGACCTGACCGATGATCTTGAACACCTCCTGCATGACCGGCGAATTGCCGACGATACCCTCCTTGTAATCCTCGCTGTTGATCGTCGGTTTGTAGTCGCCGACCGCGCGAATGTCGGCATGAGCCTTGAGGGCGGTCTCCGCCACCGCCAGCACCTTCTCCGGATTGAAGGGCTTCATGATGTAGTCAAAGGCGCCGAACTTCATCGCTTCGATCGCAGTCTGGGCCGTGCCGAACGCGGTCATGAGTACCACCATCTGCTTTGGATTGGTGGAACGGATGTGCTGCAGCGTTTCCAGTCCGCTCATCCCTCCCATGCGGATATCAAGGAAAACGAGGTCGGGCGGACTTTTTTTGACCGCAGCAATGCCCTGCTCGCCGCTGGCGGCCTCCGTCACTTGGTATTTGCGCGAGGAGAGAACGCGGGAAAGGGAATAGCGGATCTCGGCATCGTCATCGATGACAAGAATAACCGGCGGCTTGGAGGATTCAGGCATGGAACAATAAGTTTCGGGCGGAAGTCGACCAATCTGACTGGCAAACTGCGGCAAATCCGCATTCCTTGTTTCAAATGCTTCGTTGGTCAATGAACTTGTTCCGCATCCGCGGCATCCAGCTGGCGGTGCACGGCAGCTTTTTCCTGCTCCTGGCCTATTACGCCTGGCTCGGTTGGGACGCAGATGGGATGGTCGGCGCACTCTGGAACGTGGCCATGATCCTGGCTTTTTTTGTCTGTGTGGTGTTGCACGAACTGGGGCATTCCTTTACCGCCCGGCGTTTTGGGGTGAACGTGCCGCGCATTCTCCTCATGCCGATCGGCGGCATGGCCCAGTTCGACTCCATTCCCCGCCGACCGCGCAGCGAATTGTTGATCACCCTGGCTGGTCCGGCTGTGAATTTTCTGATCGCGGCGCTGCTACTGGCGGTCGTGCGTTTTCCCAATGGGTGGGAGGTCGCCGACCGGCCGCTCGGCCTGGC
>DASRHD010000114.1:0-8241 GCA_035650695.1 Opitutaceae bacterium | reverse complement strand
ATTATGGCAATGCTCTGGATCGGATGGGCGGGCATGCCAGCGAAGCGATGCAGCAATTTGAGGAGGCTCTGAAAATCAGGCCGCACTACGCCGACGCCCTCAATAACCACGGTTACACCCTCTTCGAAATGGGCCGTCTGCCGGAGGCGATTGAGGAATACCGAAAATCACTCCGGATTCAGCCGAATTATCCCACCGCGCACAATAATCTCGCCAACGCTCTGCTCAAGGCCGGCCGGCCGGCCGAAGCGGCGGCGGAGTGCCTCGAGGCGCTGCGATTTCGGCCGGGATATGCCGAGGCCTTGAATAACCTTGGCAATGCATTGAACCGGATGGGAGACCTTCCGGACGCGGTCGGGGCTTACCAGAAGGCGCTGAGGCTCAGAGCCAATTTTCCCGAGGCTTACAACGATCTCGGCAACGCCCTGGCTCAGCTTGGCCGGTACACCCTGGCGGTCAAAATGTACGCCATCGCGTTGCGGCTCGATCCCAAATCTGCCGAAGCACACGACAATTTCGCCAACGCCCTCGTCTTGCTCGGCCGCATGCCGGAAGCGTTCAATCATTACCAGGCCGCCCTGTGGTTCAAGCCCGAGTATCCCGAGGCTCATTTTGACTTCGCCAATGCCCTGGCGCGGGACGGCCGGCTCGACGAGGCCGTCCGCCGCTACCATGAGGCGATCGACCTGAAGCCCGATTTTCCCGAAGCCTACAACAATCTCGGCAATGCCCTGACCCGCCAGGGCCGGATGCAGGAGGCGATCGACTGCTACCGGAATGCGCTGCGGATCAAGCCGGATTTTCCCGAAGCGGAATATGATTTGGGCAATACGCTGGTCCAAATTGGGCGGCTGGAGGACGCGGTCGCGCATTATCGCGAAGCGGTGCGGATCAAGCCGGCCTACGTCGAGGCTTACCGCAGCCTGGGGCACCTTCTGCTCCGGCTCAGCCGGCCTGACCAGGCTGCCGCCGCCTGCCGGGAGGCGCTGCGGCTGGAGCCGAAATCAGCCGAGACGCATTTCGATCTCGCCAACGCCCTCGCTCAGCAGGGTGAGCTTGACGAGGCGGTCGCGCACTATGCCGAAGCGGTGCGGCTCCAGCCCGCCCTGGCCGAGGCGCACAACAACTTTGGCAGCGCTCTCGCACAAATGGGCCGCCTCGACGAGGCCGCAGTCCAGTTCACCGCGGCGGTGCAACTCCAGCCCGCTTATGCCGAGGCGCACAAAAATCTCGGCAATGCCTTGGCCCAGCTCGGCCGAAAATCCGAGGCGATCAAGCAATACGAGGAAGCCTTGCGCCTCGATCCGGCCAATGCCGAGGCAAACAATAACCTTGCCCATTTGCGCGCGGAGGATGCCGGCGCGCCAAAATAAAAAAATCTCTGGCCGCCGCCCGCCTCAACCGGTCGGGCCGGCCGCCTGCTCGCCGGGATTCTTCAGCTGGTCTTTCCACCCCAGCACGCGGGCGCGGGCGCCAAACTTTTCCGCCGCCGCCTTGTCGCCGCGTTCCATCCAGATGCGCGAGAGCGTGGTGTTGATAAAAAGATCGTCGGGCCGGAGCACCTGCGCGCGCTCGGCCGCGGCCAGCGCGGCATCGAGGCGGCGCAGGGAAAAATGGACTTCCGCCAGGGCATGCCAGGCCTCGAACGAATCGGGAGCAAGCTCGGTGGCGCGACCGAGCTTGGCCAGGGCCGCCTCGGTCTCGCCCAGGGTGTAATCGAGCGTCGCCTCCTCGATCAGCGTCTGGATGTCTTCTGTGGGCATGACGGCAGCGTAGCGCGGGTCCGGCCAAAAAGAAAGGGCGGCCGTGGCGGGCCGTCCTTTCGCGCCGTGAAAAATTTTGCGCTTATTTCTGGACCGCGGGCTTGACCAGGTCGGCCTCGACGTCGGCCGTGACAACCACGTCGTCGCCGACGGTTTTGCCGAGCACGGCCGGACCGTTCACGCTGAAATCGGAACGCTTCAGTCCCACCGTGGCCCGCCAGCCCGAGACCGTCGTGCCCGGCGCCATGCCCGGTCCGAAGCCAAGCGTCATCACGTGAATGGTGATCGTTTTCGTCACGCCCTTGATGGTGAGATCGCCGGTGACGTCGTAGACGTCGTCGTCCGCCTTGACCCAGGACTTGCTCTTGAAGGTCGCGGTGGGGAATTTCGCCACGTCAAAGAAATCGCCGCTGCGCAGGTGGTTGTCGCGCTTCTCGTTGTTGGTGCTGACGCTGGCGATGTCGATCGTCGCCTCCACCGTGTTCTTGGTGAAATCGTCGCGATCGACCACCACGGTGCCGCTGATCTTGGCGAACGCCCCGGGCACCTGGCTGAAAACGTGCCGGATGGTGAACGTAATCGACGAATGGGCGGGGTCGAATTTGTAGGTTTCAACGGCGGCGGAGGCCGTGAGGGTCAAAGTAAGCAGCGTGAAGAGGACGAAGAAGCGTTTCATGGTTGGGTTGTGGTGAGTCGTTAGCAAATGCAGCTTTGGGCATTGCGCAAGCGCCGCCTCAGAGGATCAGCATTGCGTCGCCATAGCTGAAAAACCGGTATTCACGCGCAATCGCCTCCGCATAAATCTCGTGTAGCCAGCCGATGCCGGCTGTCGAACCGGGTGCGAGGAACGCCGCCACCAAGCAGAGCAGGGTGGAGCGCGGCTGGTGAAAATTGGTAATGAGCGTGTCCACCCCGCGAAATTCACGCGGCGGATAAATGAACGCTGTCGCCTCGGCCGCGTGCGCGCGGTCCATCGGCGCGCCATGGTTTTCCAAAAAATCCTCGATGCTCCGCACGCTGGTCGTCCCGACCGCGACGCGCCGGCCGGCCTGCGGGGGAAAAAGCGCGCGCTGCGCCGCCACCGGCAGCTCGTAAATTTCGCGGTGAATGTGATGTTCCTCCACCGTCTCGCTCGCGATCGGCCGGAACGTGCCCAAACCGACGTGTAGCGTGAGATCCGCCGTGCGCACGCCCTGCGCCGCCAGAGCCGCGAGCAGCGCCGGCGTGAAGTGCAGGCCGGCGGTCGGCGCCGCCACCGCCACCGCCCGTGCCGGATCGGCATAGACCGTCTGGTACCGTTCGCGGTCGAGCGCACGCTCGTCCGCGCCGCCCCGCCGGGCAATGTACGGCGGCAGCGGCACCTCGCCGCACCGGCCCGCCACCGCGGTGAGCGGTTCGCCGCCGGGCGTGGTGAACCGCACCAGCGCCGCGCCTTCCGGGGATTTTTCCAGAATCTCGCCGGTGAAGGCGTCGCCGGCGCCGGCAAAAGTCGCGCCCGCCGCCAGTCGCCGGCCCGGCTTGACCAGGCACCACCAGGTCTCCGTGCCGCGCGCCGGTTCCGGCCGCAGCAGCAGGCATTCGACCGCTCCGCCGCTCGGCCGGCGTGCCTGCAGCCGCGCCGGCAACACCGCCGCGGTGTTCCGAAAAAGCGTATCTCCCGACTGCAAAAACCGCGGCAGATCCGCAAAAACGTGATGCGCCACCGTGTGCGCCGCCCGGTCCACCACCAGCAGGCGCGACTGGTCACGGCGTGCGGCCGGCGTCTGGGCGATGAGGCGCTCAGGCAGCTCGTAGTCGAAAAGCTCGGTGCGAAGGCTCACGCGGTGCCGAAAAAAACACCAAAACGGCCGCGCCCGCCCGGCGCCAGCCGGAAAACGCCTTGCCCTCCTCCGCCCGTCCGGTGGAACATCCTCCGCCCGGCTACGAACCCCTTCCTTTATGTCTTCTCTTCCTGTCATCGGATTCATCGGCACCGGCGTCATGGGCCGCAGCATGGCCGGCCACCTCCTTCACGCCGGCCACCCGCTTCGCGTTTATAACCGCACCAAAGAAAAAGCCCAGCCGCTGCTCGATGCCGGCGCGCAATGGCGCGACTCCGCCGGTGACGCCGTGGCCGACGCCGACGTGGTCGTCACCATGCTCGGCTTCCCCGCCGACGTGGAGCAAACCTATCTCGGGCCCGGCGGCGTGATCGAACGCGCCAAGTCCGGCGCGCTCCTCATCGATATGACCACCTCGAGCCCGGCGCTTGCCCGTCGCATCGCCGACGCCGCGGCCAAACGCCACCTCTCCGCGCTCGACGCACCCGTTTCCGGCGGCGACGTCGGCGCGCGCGAAGCCCGCCTCGTCATCATGGTCGGCGGCGACGAGGTCGCTTTCACGCTCGCCCAGCCGGTTCTCGCCCTCCTGGGCAAGAACATCGTCCGCCACGGTCCCGCCGGCGCCGGCCAGCATTGCAAGATGGCCAACCAGATTGCGGTCGCCGCCGGCATGCTCGCCTGGGTCGAGGCCCTGGCCTACGCCAAAAAAGCCGGCCTCCAGCCCGCCCGCGTTTTGGAAAGCATCAGCGGCGGCGCCGCCGGCAGCTGGGCCATGACCAACCTCGCTCCGCGCGCCCTCGCCGGAAATTTTGCCCCCGGTTTCTACGTGAAACATTTTCTCAAGGACATGCGCATCGCGCTCGACGCCGCCGCGGAAATGAAGCTCGACCTGCCCGGCCTCGCCTGCGCGAAAAAGCTCTACGACCGCGTCGCCGAGCACGGCTGGGACGAATGCGGCACGCAGGCGCTTTATCGGCTTTACACCGAATCATGATTAACTGCCTGAAAAATGGCCGCCGGCGGCACCGGAAACACAAAAGATGGAATGGGTGAACACTTCTGCGCCTTTGTGCCTTCTGTGGCCAACCCATCTGAAGAGCAATGGCCGCAGGAGGCACCGGAAACACAAAATGAAAATTCTCTTTGAGCTGAAGCTTCCTTACCCTGCGACTTTTGTGCTTTCTGTGGCTAAATATTCATGAGCTCTTCCTCTGATTTCCGCCGCCGCGCGCTCGCCGGCGAATGGCTGGCGGGCTCGTTCATCAACCTCGGCTCGTCCCTCACCGCCGAAATCGCCGGCCGCTCCGGCTTCGACTGGCTCCTCCTCGACCAGGAACACGGACCCGGCGGCGAGGAGACGCTCCTCCATCAGCTTCAGGCCATCTCCGCCACGCCCGCCGCGCCGATCGTGCGCATCGCCGCTAATGAGCCGCCGCGCTTCAAGCGCGTGCTCGATCTCGGCGCCGCCGGCATCATGGTGCCCTACGTTGGCACCGAAGCCGAGGCCCGCGCCGCCGTCGCCGCCTTGCGCTACCCGCCGCGCGGCATCCGCGGCGTTTCCAAGTTCAACCGCGCCGCCGGCTTCGGCCAGAACTTCGACGACTATTACGCCCACGCCCACGAGCGCCTCGTCACCATGGCGCAGATCGAAACGCCCGAGGCCGTGGCCAACGCCGCCGCCATCGCCGCGGTCGACGGCGTCGACGTCCTCTTCATCGGCCCACTCGACCTGACGACCAACCTCGGCGTGCCCGGCCATTTCGACGATCCGCGCTTCGCCGACGCCCGCCGCTCCGTCGCCGCCGCCGCGCGCAAGGCCGGCAAGGCCGCCGGCATCCTCCTCACCGTCGCCGCCCAGATTCCCGTTGTCCGCGCCGAAGGCTACACCGTGGTCGCGCTCGGCTCCGACGGCGGCTCGGTCACCGCCGGCCTCCTCGCCGCCTCCGCCGCCCTGAGAGGAAAATAAAGGAAAAAGGAAGAAGTAAGAAATTCAGCAAGAATGTGATCTCATGACTTCTGGCCTTTGTCTTCTTTCCTCTGCTCTCCGCCCCTCTGGCCCCCCTGACCGCTGACCTCTGATCTCTGACCTCTGATTTCTGACCTCTGATTTCTGATCTCTGACTTCCGACCTCTGACCTCTGAACTGGCTCCTGACTCCTCGCTCCTGAATTCCGCCTCCTTTCTCCATTCCCGCTCCTCGCTCCTCGCTTCTTTCCCCAATGCTCCTCACCGAAATGCACGTCACGCCGATCGCGCTCGGCGATCCGCCGCTGCTCAACGCCGCCGGCCTGCACGCGCCCTGGTGTCTCCGCACCGTCGTCGAACTCGTCGCCGATAACGGCCTCCGCGGCCTGGCCGAGGTCCCCGGTAGCGCCGCCACCAATGCCAAGCTCGAGGCCGCCCGCGAAGTTGCCCTCGGCCGCGATCCGCTCGACTGGCATGGCCTGCGCGCCGCCCTCCGCGAACGTTTCGGCACCGAGGCCTCCGCTGCCCGCGGTGACAAGCCGTGGGACCAGCGCGCGCTCGTCCAGGTCGAGAGCGCTCTCGACGTCGCCTGCCTCGACCTCGCCGGCCACGCCTTCGAGGTTCCCGTCGCCACGCTCCTCGGCGGCATCGTGCGCGAACGTGTGCCGTATTCGGCCTACCTTTTCTACAAATACGAAGGCGCGGGCGGCGAACTCGCCTTCGGCACCGATCCGGCGGCGAAAGGCTGGGACGCCGGCCGCCAGCGCGCCGCGCTCGACCCCGACGGCATCGTCGCCCAAGCCCGCGCGATGTGCCGGGAATTCGGCTTTCAATCGCTCAAGCTCAAGGGCGGCGTGTTTGAGCCGGCCCAGGAGGTCGCCGCGCTGCGGGCGCTCCGCGCCGCCTTCGGCCCGAGCGTGCCCATCCGCTACGACCCCAACGCGCTCTGGACTGTCGACACCTCGATCAAGTGGGGCCGCCAGCTCGAGGACGTACTTGAATATTTCGAGGACCCGGCGCGCGGACAGGAGGGCATGGCCGCGGTCCGCCGCGCGGTGAAGCTCCCGCTCGCGACCAACATGTGCACGACCTCTTTCGCCGACCTGCCCGGCAGCGTCCGCACCAGCTCGGAGGACATCATCCTCACCGACCATCATTTTTGGGGCGGCCTGCGCGCGGCCATGGAACTGGCCGCGCACTGCCGCATTTTCAGCCGCGGCGTGTCGATGCACTCAAACAACCACGCCGGCATCTCGCTCGCCGCCATGACGCACCTCGGCGCGGCCATGCCCAACCTCGGCTACGCGCTCGACACCCACTACCCGTGGCAATGGGAGGAAATCGTCATCGGCGGACGGATCAAATTTGAGGACGGCTGCGTCGTCCTGCCAAAAAAACCCGGCCTCGGCGTGGAGCTCGACCGCGCCGCGCTTGCGCGAGCGCATGAGGCTTTCAAGCGCTGCGGCCTGACCGAGCGCAACGACGAGATCGAAATGCAGAAAAAAATCCCCGGCTGGAAATTTGCTGCCACGCGGTGGTGAAGCTCAATCGACTCGACTTCAATTTCCGTTTTTGGTTATTGTTTGGTCCGTCCAAATGGCATGGCTGATCCGGCGTGCCTATATAAAAGCTTCGATACCAGCGAGGGATTTACCCAATGAAAATAATTGGCACACTGCTTCTCATGGCAGCGGCATTGCTCTTCCAGGGTTGCGCGACGATTGCGCAATCGAAAAATGATGGGGGCTCTTCCAACGGCTCAACTGCCTATGTGGTGAAGGTCGCCAAAATTAATGGAGAAATCGTCGTTACGCCGATGGATCCATCCGTGGCGGCATTGGATAAGGGCGACGAAACCGTCATCAAGGAATTCGTCGAGGATTTCAAACTGCTCGATAAGACTCCGAGTGTGACACTTCAAGTTACAAAGAATGGCGACGACGTGAAATTCAAACGGCTCGATGGAAAGATCGCAGCTCCGCAATGAACTCCGCCGCCGCGTGCATGAGAGAGCCATGCGGTGAAGATCACGGACAGAATATGAAAATCGTGTTCGTCATATTTTGTCTCTTGCTCGCCGGCTGCGCCGGGATCGCGCCGCAACCAAGAGGGCAGTTTTTTGCTTCGATCAAAATGATGAAAGGTGCGTTCTCCGGCCCGACAGAGAAAGATACAGGCTTTCTATTCTACACCGACGACACGTCCGATGCCGGTCGTCCATTCCTGACTGGCTACAGGATCAAAAATGGCGGAATGGAGGACGTATTCGGCGATTCCGATTCGGCAAAAGTCATGGACGCCATTGCCGCCGTGGATCTTGAGCCATTTGATTTTAAGAAGGAAGTCGAGGAAGTGACAGATCGCCTCAACAAGGAAGCGGAGAAGCACGGCAAAAATTTACTCCTGCCTTTTGCATTCGATGGAGCGGAATATGAGATTGTCATTATGACCAAAAAAGGGCGGTTTGCCCTTCGGGATTGGAACCCGGGCGTCGCGATTGAAGCCTGCGCTCCTTACAGTCCGAAAATAGCCAAGCTGAAGGCGGTCCTCGATCTTCTCGCGCAATATTACGGCCATGCACACTTTGGAGTTTGAAAAATGTGTGTACCGAGGCTCTTAAGCACTGCGGCCTGACCGACCGCAACGGCGGAACGGTTGAGCACTTTCAGAACTGCGGCGCAGACACGGTAGTC
>DASRHD010000113.1:0-9240 GCA_035650695.1 Opitutaceae bacterium | reverse complement strand
AAGACCACCACCGCCACGTTGCCCGCCGCGCTCCTCGTCGTTGTCTGGTGGCGACGCGGCCGGTTCCGCTGGAAGGAAGACATCCGGCCGCTCGTCCCCTGGCTCGTGCTCGGCGCCGGCTTCGGATTGTTCACCGCCTGGGTCGAGCATTCGGTGATCGGCGCCGAAGGCTCCGCATTCGCGCTGACCTTTGGCGAACGCGGCCTTCTTGCGGGCCGGATTTTCTGGTTCTATCTCGGAAAACTCGTCTGGCCGGCGAACCTGATCTTCATCTACCCGCACTGGAAGATCGATCCGTCGGCCACCTGGCAATGGATTTTCCCTGCCGCGCTGCTCGCCGCCGCCGGCGCGGCCTGGGCCTTTCGCCGGACCTGCCGCGGACCGCTCGCCGCCTTCCTGATCTACGCCGGCACGCTGTTTCCCGTGCTCGGATTTTTCAACGTCTACCCCTTCCTCTTTTCCTATGTCGCCGACCATTTTCAATATCTCGCTAGCATCGGCCTGGTCATTCCGGCGGCCGCCGGACTCACCCGGGCGGCGAACCACCTTCCCGTGCGCTGGCTGCCGCCGGTTCTCGCCGCCGGCCTGCTCACGGCGCTCGGCACGCTGACTTGGCGCCAAGCCCGTTGGTATCGCGACGCCGAAACGCTCTACACCGCCACCCTCGCGCGCAACCCCGGGTGCTGGCTCGCACACAACAATCTCGGCAACCTCCTCGCTTCCGCACATCCGGACGAAGCCATCGCGCACTACCAAGCTGCCCTGAAACTGCGGCCCGATTATCCCGACGCGCATTTCAATCTCGCCAACGCCCTCGCGAAAAATCCCCAACAACGCACCGAAGCTATCGCGCAGTACGAAGCGGCGCTACAAGCCAACCCGAATTACGCCGATGCGCACAACAACCTCGGCATCCTCCTCGCGTCAGACCCGGCCCGCCGGCTTGAGGCCATTTCACATTTCGAGGCCGCGCTGCAAATCCGCCCCGGCTTCGCCGCGGCGGAATCCAATCTCGGCACGGCGTGGTCGCGTATTCCCGGGCATCAGGACGATGCCATCATTCATTACCAGGCGGCGCTCCGGATCGAGCCCAACTCCGCCTCGGCCTGGTTCGATCTTGGCAATGCGCTGGCCAAGGCCGGCCGGCAGACCGAAGCGATCGCGGCGTATGAATCTGCGATCAAGCTCGATCCCAACTACGCCGAGGCGCACGTCAATCTGGCGAACGTTTTGATGAAACTGCCGGACCGCCGTGCAGACGCCATTGCGCATTTCCGCGTAGCCCTCCGCCTCCGCCCCGACTGGGGCTTTCTTCGGCAAATTCTCGATCGAGAGACCGGTCAAAAATAACGGTCAGGAAGATTGTCTCAATTTGCATGATTTGGCGGCGGAAATGCAAAAACGCCGAAAATTTCCGTGCTTCTGGTTGCGAAAACGATTTTGGCCGCGAGGTTCGGGCCGGAACCAAAAGACCGGCCAGCTTCATGGGAAAACAGCCACGTCGGCTGCATCCGCAAAAATAGAAAGGAAATCACATGAGCACAGCAACAATGACCCACGAGAAAGCCGCCACCGGAAACGTGTGCTGGTTTGAAATCCCCGCCGACAACCTCGACCGGGCAAAGAAATTCTACAATGCCCTCTTCGGCTGGAAAATCATGCCGATCTCGGGCATGCAAGGCCCTGAGGCGCAGACTTACCTCCACATCGACACCGGCGGTGCCGACGCTTCGCCCGACGGCGGGTTGATGATGCGCAAGCAGGCGGGCGAGATGACCACGCAATATGTCAGCGTGGAATCGGTGGCTGAGTCCGCCGCGCAAGTCGAAAAACTCGGTGGTAAGGTCTGCATGCCGAAAACCGCCGTGCCGGGTATGGGTTACTTCGCGGTCTGTCAGGATACCGAAAAAAATACCTTCGGCCTCTGGGAAACCGACTCGAACGCTAAGTAAGGGTCAATGCAGCCGGCTTCGGCGCCATCAACCCATACCGCCTTCGCTCCTTCGCGAGAACCCCTCGCGAAGGAAACGAAGAGGTAAAATCTTTCTTTCAGGGCAGCCGACCTTGCCTTCGACGTTTGCACTTCCAGAAGTCGGTGTTCATCTTGCCGCGACTGTTTCCACAACCCAAAGCCACCCATGAGCGCCAAGTCAAAGCCCAAGAAAAAACCTCAAGATCCCGGCAGAATGCTCTGCTGGTTTGAAATTCCGGCGGACGACATCGCCCGCGCAAAGAAATTCTACAGTTCCCTTTTCGGCTGGAAGATCAATCCGCTGCCGAATGCCGCGGTCGGCAATTATCATCACCTTGACACCGGCGGACCCGACGCTTCGCCGGATGGCGGGCTGATGCCGCGCATGTGCGAGGGCCAGCCCATCACGAATTATATTTATGTGCCGTCGGTGACGCGCCTCGCCGCCAAAGTGAAGAAGCTCGGCGGAAAGATCTGCACGCCGAAAGTGGCCGTGCCCGGAATGGGCTACTTCATCCAGGTACAGGACACCGAAAAAAATCTTTTCGCCCTCTGGGAAATGAACCCGAAGGCGAAGTGAGATTTTTGTACCACAGAGACACAGAGCGCATAAAGAATTCTTCCCTTCGTGTCCTCTGTGCTCTCTGCGGTTAAACCTTAGCTTCGGCTTATCGGTGATAGAGCCACCAGGCGGCGCCGAAGCCGGCGAGCAGGCCGAAGAGATGCCCCTCCCAGGAAGTGCCGTTGCGGGCGGGCGCGAGCCCGGCCAGCATTCCGCCGTAGACCAGCAGCACGCCGCCGGCGACGAGAAGATCGGGCGTGGCACGGGTGAACCAGGCGACGGCGAGCAGCCAGCCGAGAAAGCCGAAGACCACGCCGCTCATGCCCATGTGGGCGGCGTTGCGTCCGAAAAGCCAGAGCAGCACGCCCTGCCCGAGAAAAATAACCAGCGCGACCTCGGGAAAGACCGAGCCGCTGCGGCGGAGCATGAGTGCGCCGAGGACAAGAAACGGCGGGAGGTTGGCGGCGAAATGCGCGAGATTGGCATGGATGAACGGCGCGGTGAGGAGGCCGACCAAGCCGCCGGCGGTGCGCGGCACGACCGCGAGCTGCTTGGCGGTTTGGGCCGAAGCGACACCGATCAGCGCGCCAACGAGCATGGCCACCGCCGGCCAGGAGAGCCAGGCATAAGGTGCCTGGGTGAAGAGATGGCCGAGGGCGCCGAGGACGTCATTCATGCCGTGCAGATCATTGGCTGCGTCTACCACAAATCAATCCGGATAGTTCCGTCCGAAGTATCGTGGTTCAATCAACCGGATCATCCCGCCGCGGCGCGGCTCGCAACGGCGGTCCGCACCCGGGTCTGCTCGTCCAGGCTCAGCTCGAAGGGATAAAAATCGCCGCGCAACACGAACGGACGCCTGATGTTCTCGCGCGGAATCAGCGCGAGCACCGTCTGCTTGGCATTGTCCGCGTAGAACGGCTCGAATTTTATCGGAAAATTCGTTTTGCCGGTGATTTCCCGGCCGTCGATCGTGCGGCCGGTAAAGTGGTATTCGTTGCCGGTATGCTTGCCTTTGACCATGGTGGGGACGATTTGCTTGATCCGCAGCACCACCTCGTCCGGGCGCGCCACGCAGGCTCTGGCATCGCCGAGCCGGCGCAGGGCGACCCATCCCAACAGCAGGAAAGCGCCTCCGATCAGGCCGATGCCGACCAGAGCCATGAAAGCGACCGCGGCCCAGCGGCTGGTTTTCGCCTCGATGGCCCAGGAAAGGGCAAAGCGGTCAGGGTCGTTCGGGAGATAACGTACCAGCGGCTCCTTTTCCTGGTCGACCTTGCCGATGAAGGTGTCGAACTTCACGTTGTTATCGTGCGAGACCTGGTTTGCGTCGACGAAAGTCACGTTCAGGTCGTATTCGTTGAGGACAAAATCGTGGCTGGTGACATGACCGTTCACTTCGGTGCGCTCTGCCGGCACTCCTTCCTTCCAGATGCGCGACTGATCGAGCAAGGCTTTGACCGAACTCGAATTCCACCAGCCAAAACCGATCGCCGCGCCGAGTCCGGCGAGAATCAAAACGACGCCGCCCAACTGACTTTTCCAGACAAACGATGACTTCAGACGCAACGGGGTCGGCAGAAGCGGCATGACCGGATCGTAGCGGACGTCCCCGTCCTGTAAAGCCCAAGCTAGCGGCGTCTTGGGCAAGATCAATGCCGCTGATTTGCGGGAACGGGCCCGCCACATGGGCGATATTGGCGCCGCGCTTCCGGCGGTTGCCGATTGACGGCGCCGCAGCCTTCTTTTTTCTCAGCGCACTCGCATGGCGCAGTACGTTGCTTTTCTCCGCGGAATCGGTCTGGGCAATCGCCGGCCAAAAATGGACGACCTGCGCGCGATTTTCGAAAAAATGAAATTCGGCGGCGTCGCGACCTTCATCGCCAGCGGCAATGTACTTTTCGAAACCCGCGCGAGAAACGGCGCCATGCTGGAAACGCTGATTGAAGAAAACCTCCGCCGTTCGCTCGGCTACGAAGTCGATAGCTTTGTTCGGACGCGCGCGGAGGTTGCGGCGGCCGCCGCCTTCCGGCCCTTCTCAAAAAAGGAGATGGAGTCGCCGGAAAACACGGTGCATTGCGGCTTCTGGAAAGAAGCAGTGGGCGCCGCACTTGCCCGCGGCCTGCTTGCCTGCCGAACCGAGGTGGACGCGTTTTGCGTGAACGGCCGCGAATTTTACTGGTTATGCCGGACAAAAACCAATGAGTCGAAAGTCTGGGTCTCGCCGGCGATGAAAGCCCTCAAGCTCCCATCGTCGACCATGCGCAACCTCACCACCCTCCGCAAATTGGCCGGGCAATATCCCTCTGCCGCTGCCTGAACGGCGCGGCGCGGATCCGAAGCCAAGCGCAGCCGGACCGCGCCGCTTCCATTGCAAAAAATATTCAATATCCTGATTACAATGGCATTGCGAGGCAGACGTTTTTGCGATCACACTGGGGGATGCTTTGCAAAGCACTTTTTGCCATTCTCGCGGGCATCTGCATCGCCGGCACCGCGATGGCGGTCTCGCTCAAGTATCAAAGCGCGGTAAAAGCGCGCATCAACGGCGACTATGCGGTGGTTCAGTTTGCCGATGGAAGCAAAAGCCTGGTTCCCCTGAGTTCGCTCGATTCCTCAGATCGCGCGTGGATCGTCCGTCTCAGCAGCCAGAATCCGATGGCGGCGGGAAAGGCGAAGGTCGTGGTGGTCAAGGCGGAGGACCTGGTAAAGGCGAAGAAAACCATCGAAGTTTCCAAGACGGAAGGCCCGCTGGAAACCGTCCAGCTCTGCCCGCCGAACGTTTTTCGAAACCAGATCGGGGGAACCTGCATGATGTACGCCCGCGTGCACTGGCTGGACATCGCCGGTTACTATGTCGATGACGGCTCGATTTATCGGGTGATCAACGTGGTTTCTCCCGACAATCCCTGGAGCGATCCGCGCTATCTTCAGGGGATGGAGAACATTTTTCTCAGCTTTAAATCAAGGCCGGTGCTGCACCGCCTGCCCGCACAGGCAGAGGATCCTTTTGAGTGGGCCCGAGAAGAACTGCGCAAGGGCCATCCGATCCTGGCGGCCTTTCCGCGTGAAATCTGGCAGGCGCTGCCACCGGGTTTTGTCGCCGCGCATCCGTGGAATGGCGGACCGGTGGGGCACCAGATCGTGATCAATGGCTTCACTTGGAACAGCCGGACGAGGAAGGGCACCTTTCACATCATCAATTCCTGGCAGGAGCTGCCGCAGTTCGACCTTACCACTGACGCCGCGGGCGGCGGCGCGCTGGTCATCGAGCAAAGTCTTTCCCCCATTGGCGAAGCAAAGGTTCAGGTCGCCAAAGAAGTGGTTCAGCACGTCACCTTTCTCAAATCAGTCGGCGATACGGGTGAGACCAAACTTTACGAGGTGCAGACCAACCTCGGGACGCGCCGGATTGTCGCGCCAAACGAGGCCGCCGTGCGCGAAATGGTGGAAAACGAGCAGTAGCGCAGGCCCGGCTTATCTGGCTGCCTTGCCGCGGGGATGAAATCTGGCGTGCTGGTCGGCCAGGCGGGAGGATTCGACCGCGGTATAGATTTGCGTGGTGGCGATGTTGGCGTGGCCGAGCATTTCCTGGATGGCGCGGAGGTCGGCACCTCCGCTGAGCAGGTGGGTGGCGAATGAGTGGCGGAGAAGGTGCGGCTTGACCGGCCGGGTGATACCGGCGAGCCGGGCATATTTTTTGATCAGCACCCACAGCATCTTGCGCGAAATGGCGGTGCCGCGCTCGCTGAGGAACAGCTGGCTGCCGGTCTTTTTCGGCTTCACGAAATACCGGCGCCCGGCGTCGAGATAGGCGGCGAGCGCCTCCCGCGCTCTTCCGCCCACCGGCACGACCCGTTCCTTCGAGCCCTTGCCGAAAACCCGCAAGAAGCCGTGCTCGAGGTCGACCTGCTGGAGGGTCAGACCGGACAGCTCGGAGACGCGCAGGCCGCTGGCGTAAAAAAGTTCGAGCAGGGCGCGGTCGCGCAGGGCGTAGGCGTCGCCGCCCGCGGGCGCAGCAAGGAGCCGGCCGACCTCGGCGGGAGTGAGGGTGCCGGGAATTTTTCGCACCAGCTTGGGGCCGGCGAGCTGGGCGGTAATATCGTCGGGGCGGGTTTTTTCCCGCACCAGATGGCGGGCAAAAACACGCAGAGCGGTGAGCTTGCGGGCGAGGCTGCCGACGGTGTAATCGTCGCCGCTCAGCGCATAAATCCAATCGGAAAGATGACGGGGCTGGGTCTGGCGCCAGCCGGCGACGCCGCGGCGGGCAAGAAACCTGGCGCACTGGTCAAGATCGCCCTGATAGCTTTCGCAGGTACGCGGAGAGAGGCCTCGTTCGAGTTCGAGAAAGCCGATGAAATTGTCGATCGCATCGGCGAAGGCCGCGGGCGCTTTGCTGCGGTTGGGTCGCACGGAAGTCGGCGAGGATGGGCTAGCCGGAACCGCGGGGCAAGCCGGACCTAGTAACGCCGGCGCGGCGTGAAGCTGCCTGGGGGCGGCGCCGAGGGATCCTTCATGCGGAAGGTGATGCGCGCCTTGTCGAGATCGTACGGGCTCATTTCCATTTTCACAAAATCGCCGGCGGCGATCTTGATGAAATTCTTGCGCAATTTGCCCGAAATATGCGCGAGCACGATGTGGCCCGGACTTTTCAGGAGCTCCACCTTGAACATCGTGCCGGGCAACACGGCGATGATCTTGCCTTCGACTTCAATCGATTTGTCGTCAGCCATACGCGGCGCTGCGGTCGAGAGGAACACGAAACGGGTGCATGCGGGGAGAGGGCGGAAGAGAAAGCCTCTTGTAAGTGGTAAGGCCGCCGCCTAAGTCAAGGCTTTCCCGGCACCCTGTTTCGCATGACCCGCCCGCCTCCGCCCGACTGTCCGTTTGAAAAGCGCTTTCCGTCGCAACTTGTGCGCGACGATGGCTTTTTCATGAGCCTGGCCTACAACCAGGCGATCGATTCCTGGCGCGAGGATGAAGTGCCGATCGGAGCGGTGATCGAACTGGGGGGCGAGGTCATCGCCGCGGCCCATAATACGGTCGAGTCCGCCCGCGACCCGACGGCGCACGCGGAAATGCTGGCGCTCACCCAGGCGGCGGCCCGGCTGGGCGACTGGAGGCTGGCCGGCGCCACGGTTTACGTGACCAAGGAGCCGTGTCCGATGTGCTCGGGTGCGATGCTGATGTCGCGGGTGCGGCGGGTGTGCTACGCCGTGCCGGACCCAAAGATGGGCTGCCTGGGGGGCGCGGCCAACCTCAACGATCTGCCGCAGGTCAACCACCATCTCGAACTCACCGCCGGCGGGATCCTGGAGGCCGAATGCCGCGAATTGCTGCAGGCTTTTTTCCAAGCCAAACGCCAGGCCGAAGAATGACGGCGGGGTTTGACGAATCCGCTCGGGTGCCACACGTTTGCGATTCTTCAAACCAATAACTGAAAATCATCATGGCTTACGAACTTCCCAAACTGCCCTACGCCTATGGCGCTCTCGAGCCGCACATCGATGCGCGCACGATGGAGATCCATTACACCAAGCACCATCAAACCTATGTTACCAACGTCAACAATGCCCTGAAGGACCAGCCTGCGCTCGCGGCGCTCGACGTTGACGCCCTCATCGCCGACCTCGGCAAGGTGCCGGAAGCCATCCGTACCGTCGTACGCAACAACGGTGGCGGGCACAGCAACCACAGCTTTTTCTGGAAAATCCTCGGCCCGGGCAAGGGTGGCGCGCCCAAGGGCTCGCTCGCGGATGCGATCAACTTGAGCCTGGGCGGCTTTGACAAATTCAAGGAGGATTTCGGCAAGGCTGCAGCCGGCCGCTTTGGCTCCGGTTGGGCGTGGCTGGTGGTCGGATCCGACAAAAAACTCGCGATCGGCTCCACCGCCAACCAAGACAGCCCGCTCATGGGCAAGGGAGTCGCCGGCATCGAGGGCAAGCCGGTCATCGGCCTCGATGTCTGGGAACACGCCTATTACCTCCACTACCAAAACCGCCGGCCGGAATACATCGCGGCGTTCTGGAACGTGGTCAACTGGGACCAGGCCGAGGCGAATTACAGGGCCGCGCTGGCCTGAGCCGCACCAAAGATTCCGCTCAACCGAAGCCGCGCCGATTTTTGGCGCGGCTTTGATTTTGCCATCGCCGCGGGGGCGATCTCAGGGATACCAGGCGCTGGCGTCGTAAGCCGGCGCGAGCAGCGAGGGACTGAGCTGCTTCGCCTTGCCGGAAACGGTGTCGAGAATCCAGATGCTGTTCGAACGGGGCGTGCGCGAGGTGTAGAGCAGGTGCCGGCCGTCGGCGAGCCAGCTCGGATGCAGCGCGTAATACGGCGCCTGGGAGACCTGGGTGCTTGACTGGGTAGAAAAATCGTAGACCGCGATCTGATAGCGGCTGCCCACGCCAATGGTGAAGGCGAGCTTGTTCGGATTGCCGACGCTCCAATTTGGCTCCGCGCAAAACTTGCTGATGTTGGTGAAAAGCCGCTGCGCCGGACCGCCGGCCGCCGGCATGAGATAAAGCTGCGGTCCGGGCGCAGAGGTAAAGACCAGCCGTGTCCCGTCGGGCGACCAGCACGGCGAGGCCTTCGGCGCGTCCGAGCGGGTACGGCGCGAGACGCCACGGCCGTCGGCATTGCTGACGTAGATGTCCGAATTGCCTTCGCCGCTGAGCACCATGGCGATGTGCGTGCTGTCGGGACT
>DASRHD010000112.1:0-2826 GCA_035650695.1 Opitutaceae bacterium | reverse complement strand
CGGAGGCGCCGGCGACGCCGGGCGTGGATGCGTTGAAGTACCGGCAGCCGGAAGCCGGAGACCAGAAATCAGAAGTCAGAAATCAGAAGGACAGTCAGGAACTGCTGACGGTGAAGGTGCGTTACACCCCGCCGGCGGGCGGCCCGAGCCGGCGGCTGGAATTTCCGCTGACCGACCGGGGGGCGGCCTTTGCCGAGGCGAGCATGGACTTTAAGTTTGCCGCGGCGGTGGCGGGTTTCGGCATGATCCTGCGCGATTCGCCACACCACGGAAGCGCGACGCTGGCCGACGTTGAGCACTGGGCCGCCGAAGGCACCGGTTCCGATGCGGGCGGATACCGCCACGAATTTCTCGACCTGGTCCGGGAGGCGGAAAAGCTGGGGCGGTGAAGCGCCGGTTTAGCGCCGCCGCCGGCGCAGCCCGGCGCCGGCGAGTGTCGCCGCGCCGAGGGCCAGCAGCGCGAGGGTTGAAGGCTCGGGCACGGGCGCAAAATTAAGGAAGAGCGAATTTCCGCTCAGCGAGACGGAGAACTGGCTGGGGCTGAGCGAGCCGTCGTGGAAAAGGGAGGTGTCGAAAGTGAAGGCGGTGGAATCGAAGCCGCTGATATTGGCGGCGCCGGCGATCTGCCATTGGTAATTGCTGTTCGGGTTGAAACCGCCGAGCAGGCCGGCCGCGCTCGTCTCGCTGTCATAACTGGAAAGGGTGAGGGTGATCGGACTGCCGCTGGTGGCGGTGAGATTGAGCGTTCCGCCGCTGACCGAGACCAAGTCCCAGCCGGAGCCGGCGACGCCGTTGGGATCCTTGAACTTCAGGCTGATCGTGCCGCCCCCGGCCAGCTCGAGGCCGGTGGAGAAGGTCAGCGTGCCGATCGTGCCGGAGGTCACGCCGCCAATCACCTTGGTGAAGCCGGGTGCGACGGTCAGGTTCGAGCCGATGACCGGCGTGCTATCAGGGCCAAAGGTGCCGACACCGCCGAGCGTGCCTTTGGTGAGAACGAGCACATTGGTCAGGGTGACGCCGCTGTCGACCGCGAGCGTGCCGGGCTGGTCGGAATTGCCGAGGGCGACGGTGCCGGTGCCGAGCGCGCTGTTGCTACTGGCCAAAACGGTGGCGCCCAGGATGGTGGTGCCGCCGGAATAGGAGTTGTTGCCCGAAAGCTGAAGGGTGCCGCCGCCGGTGACGGTGGCGGACTGCGAGCCGCCGCTTTCTCCGACGTCGCCGGAAATGATCAGCGGACCGCTGGCGTCGCCATTGACCGTAATGGTCGGACTGACAGCGAGCGTGACTGGTCCCGACAAAGTGAGCGGGGCGCTGTTTTGTACGGAAAAGCTGCTGGTAATGGTGGTCGAGTTGTCCAGCGTGACGGCGCTGAGGGCGGAGAGCGTGCTGTCGGCGATCGTGAGCGGCCCGGTGCCGAGGGCGTCGTCGGCATTGAGGAGAACAGTCAGGCCGCCCTGAACGGTGGTTCCACCGCTATTGGTATTGGAGGAGTCGAGCCGCAGGGAGCCGGTGTTGTCGCTATTGAGCACGAGCGAGCCGGTTCCGGAAATGACGCCGCTGACCGTAAAATTGCTCGAACTCCAGATATCCCATTCCTGATTCTGCGCCACGTTGATGCCAATGTTGGAAGAGAACGTGGCTACGCCGGGATCGCCCATCATGCCGCCGCTTTCCAGCGTGAGCGTCGTGCCGGGGGCCGCGTCAAACGCATAGGAATTGGTGGAATTGACAAACTGCAGCGAGCTGACGTCGTAGTCCGTCTCGAGGAACGGCGTGAAGGTCAACGCGCTGTCGTCGAAGGAGAGAGTCGAGGTGCCGTCATTGATCGGCGCGCTCGTGCTCCAATTGCCGGCTGTGCCCAGATTGTTGTCGGTTCCGCTGCCGGTCCAAGTGAACGTAGTTTGCCCGTGCGCGGACACGATCAGCGCAAACAAAACCGCGAAGAGAAGCTGGACACGACGCATTCTTGCGCCGGGTCTAGCAACTCTCGTGCGAGTTATTCAAGCCGCAAATAAAATGTAAAAACTACGCCGTAAAGGGTACACGGGAGAGGGCCGAGGCGATGTCAGCGGGCCGCACGGGTTTGCTGATATAGTCATCCATGCCGGCGGCCAGGCAGACCTCCCGGTCGCCCTGCATGGCATTTGCCGTCATGGCGACGATCCGGAGCGGTGTGACGGTTTCGCCACGGGTGCGGCGTTCGGCCTCATGCGAGCGGATCCGGCGGGTGGTTTCGTAGCCGTCGAGTTCCGGCATCTGGCAATCCATGAAGACGACGTCGTAATGCACCGTTTCGATTACGGAGAGGACTTCCAGTCCGTTGGCCGCGACGTCGGCGCGGTGGCCGAGGCGTTCAAGCTGCAGCAGGGCCACCCGCTGGTTGACGGGGTTGTCTTCGGCGACGAGAATGCGAAGCTTGCCGGCGGACGCGGCGGGCGGGACGGCGGGCCGACGGGCGCGTACTGGGGTGGGCGCCCGGCTGGCCAGAATGCTGGCCAGGGCATCGTGGAGCTGACTTTGTTTGACCGGCTTGAGGAGGGTGAACGAGACGCCGGCGCTGGCGAGCTCCCCGGAAGGAATGGTGCGGCCGATGGAGGAGAGGATGAGCATTTTCAGGCCGTGGAGCACGGGATCTTCGTGCACCCGGCTGGCCAGGGTGAGGCCGTCCATGCCCGGCATCTGCATGTCGAGCACGGCGGCATCGAACGGCTCGCCGGCGGCGGCGGCGGAATGAAGTTTTTCCAGCGCTTCCGGGCCGGAGGCGACGGCGGCGTGTTTGACCCTCCAGCCGGCGAGCTGGCGGGTGAAAATTTCCCGGTTGGTGGC
>DASRHD010000111.1:0-2401 GCA_035650695.1 Opitutaceae bacterium | reverse complement strand
GCAGGTAGGGCGCGGTGTTGCCGTCGAAGGACAGAATTTTTTGCCAGTCAAAAACATAGTCGCTGCTGCAGTTCTGACTGAGGTCGGCGTATTGCACGGCGCCGATGCCGATGGCCCGGGCGATGTCCCGGCGCTCGGCCTCGGACAGGTCGGGGCTTTTTTCCGTCACGATGCGGAAAGCGCGCTCCTCCGCCTCGTCGAGCAGGGCCTTGAGTTTGATCGGTTCGCCCGAGCGGGTTTTGATCGCCTTGCCGTCCTCGCCCAGAATGGAGCCGAACGAGACGTGTTCGAAAAGGGGGAGCGGATAACCTTTTTTTTCGAACCATTTTTTCGTCGTCAGCCAAAGTTGCTCGAAATGGTCGTTCTGCCGCGTGTCGGTGAGGATGACGACGGTGTCGGCGTGGAAATGCTCCACCCGGTAGAGCATGGTGGCGAGGTCGGTGGTGGCGTAATTGGACGCGCCATCCGATTTGCGGACAATGAACGGCTGGGTTTTGAAGCGCGGATGCTCCGGGTGGAACACCACCAGCGCACCCTCGCTCTCGGCGGCGAGGCCGCATTCGGTGAGCTCGCGATAGATGCGTTCGACCTTGTCGTTATAAAAACTCTCGCCGAGCGTGACGTCGAAGTGGATGCCGAGCCGGCGGTAGATCTGCTCGAAGGCAGTGAGCGAGGCATCGTTGATTTTTTTCCAGATCGCCCGGTTTTCCGGGTCACCGGCCTGCAGTTTGACCAGCTCCTGCTGGGCCTCGCGCAGCACGGCCGGGTCGGACTCGGCGGCGGCGTTGCCGGTCTTGTAGAGGCGTTCGAATTCCTCCAGCGGATCGCGGACGAGGGCGCTCTCAAGCGCGGCGGGATCGGCCTTTTTATAGGCCCAGATGAGTTTGCCGAATTGCGTGCCCCAGTCGCCAATATGGTTATCGCGCACGACGCTCGCGCCGCAAAACTCCAGCAGTCGGCAGAGGCATTCGCCGATCACCATGCTGCGGATATGACCGACATGGAGCTGCTTGGCGGTGTTGGGCGAACTAAAATCGACCACCTGGCGGTGCCCGCGGTAGAATTCCGACGCACCGGTCTTAAGGTGCGTTTCGGAGTCATATATTTTGAGCCACTCGAGTAGGGCCGCCGGTTTGAGTTTGAAATTGATGAAGCCGGGACCGGCGATGGCCACGTCGCACGCCTCGCGAATTTCCGCCGGAAGTGCCGCGACGATCGTTTCCGCGACCTGACGGGGATTCAGCCGGTGGGCCTTGGCGTAGCCGAGCGCACCGTTAGCTTGGAAATCGCCGTGTTGCGCCTCGGCCGGGCGGACTTCCGGCCGAAAATCGCCGAATTCCAGGCGGCCGACGGCGAGATTTTCCAGCTGTTTGCCGAAAAAATCGCCGATGTCGAAGGGAACTTGCATCCGTTCACTCAACGGGCGCCGCCCGCGCCGGCGCAAGCGTGGAATTGGAACCTCTTGGCCGGCGAAGACTTGGCCCGCGAAGCGATTTTACGAATGTGTAAAAATGTCTCGACAAGACAGCCCCGTTTTGTTCTTGTTAAACTTTTCGTTTTAGCGAGTTCGCCAGCGTTATTTCCCTATCAAACCCATCCATGAGCAAACGTTTAATCCCACCGCGCCGTTTCGTAAAGCCCACCTTCGAGGCCTTGATCGAGAAAAAACGTGACGGCGGTGAGTTCACCCAGGAAGAAATCCGCTACATCATCGACAGCACGATTGACGGGGAGATGCCCCAGCACCAGCTCGCGGCGCTGCTGATGGCCATTTACTTCCAGCAAATGTCCGCCCAGGAAACGGCGGACCTGACCGAGGAAATGATGCTTTCCGGCGAGGTGATCGATCTTTCGCACATCGCCAAGCCGAAGATCGACAAATATTCAACCGGAGGGGTGGGCGACAAGACCGCGCTCGTCCTCGTTCCCCTCGCCATGGCCAGCGGCGTGGTCGTGCCGATGATGTGCGGCGTCGAACACGATCACATCATCAACACGCTCGACAAGCTCGCCGCCGTCCCCGGCTTCAAGGGCCACCAGACGATCGACCATTTCTCCTCCCAGCTTGCCCGCATCGGCGGCGCCATCGTCGCCCAGACCGACGACCTTGCCCCGGCCGACGCAAAATTCCACGATCTTCGCAAGGAGACCGGCACCATTCCCAGCCTTCCGCTCATCACCGGCAGCGTGCTTTCAAAAAAGCTCGCCGAAGGTTCCGAAGGCCTGGTCATCGACGTGAAATGGGGCAACGGCTCCTTCATCAAGGAACTCGAGCCGGCCAAGCAGCTCGCCCGCTCCATGACCCGCGTCGGCCGCTCGATGAAGCGCCGCTGCGTCGCGCTCGTCACCGACATGAACCAGCCGCTCGGCGACACCGTCGGCACCTCGCTCGAGGTCAAGG
>DASRHD010000110.1:0-6283 GCA_035650695.1 Opitutaceae bacterium | reverse complement strand
GCGACGGCGAGCGCGGCGGCGTGGGCCATCTGGTTGTTGGAACCGACGACGAAGGTCTCAAAGGTGTTGCGGGGATTGAGGGTGCCGGCGAAGGCGCCCCCGCGCTCGTCGTAGCGCGGTGCGCGCCGGGCCATGGTTTTCCCGCCGCGGATCGACTCCGTCGCGGAGGGATGGGCTGGCGCCTGACCATGCCGATGGGCGGAGTTCTTGGCCGCGTGGGCGGCATCCGTACGCTTGAGGGTGACGTTGACCAGCCGGCCGGCGGTCAGGCGCAGGCGCTGGGTGATGAGGTCGAGATAGTTGTCGTGAATCCAAATGGCGGCAAAGTCATTGGGCACGCCGAGGGTCATCGAATCCTCCGTGGCCTCGAGGCACACGATGGGCTCGAACCACATCTGAAAGACGTCCTCGGGGAAGAGGCCTTTAAAGTCACACTTGACAGTTTCCCACAGACTGGGAGACAGCGAAAGAGAGGGCATGTGGAATGCAGAAGATGGATTTATTCACACCACGACGCCGAAAGCTTTCTCCCACGCCGGTCGGGCGCATATCCTGGACTTCACAGAGGAAAAAAACGGGGTCGGGCTGCGGAAAGAGGTTGGCAGAAAAGAGAGGTTATGTAAGTCGCTAACTTTCAAATAATAAGAATCAGATTCTCTATGGGACCGAAGGACGGCACACAACAAGCGTGGAAAAGAACAAATTCAGGCGCAGGTAAGCAGACGCGGAAATGGAGTAACATGAAAGCAAAAAGGCATTTCAAGAGCAACTTTCTCTCAAGTTATTCACAGGCAGCCTGAGCATAACTTTTTGCATTTTTGTGTTGCCTCCAAATCACCAAAATTACTGCTGACAGGAGGCAACGGCATGTAGTGATGGCAGTAATACAAAGGCCCGAGTGAAAACGGGCGGGCGGGAGGCATTGGGCGGTCAGGCCGGGCCGGCGGCGAGCGCGGGATCGGCCCATTTGCCTTGCTCCTTGATCAGGGCGATGAGGCGGTTGTCGGCCTCGGCCTGGGGAATATTGTACTGTACGCACTGCTTGCCGACGTAGAGATTGATCTTGCCCGGCGCGCCGCCGACGTAGCCGAAATCAGCGTCCGCCATTTCGCCCGGCCCGTTCACGATGCAGCCCATGATGGCGATCTTCACGCCCTTGAGGTGGCCGGTTTTTTCGCGGATGCGCTGGGTGGTCGTTTGCAAATCGAAGAGCGTGCGGCCGCAGGAGGGGCAGGCGACAAATTCGGTCTTGGAAATCCGTGCGCCGGCGCCCTGCAGTACGTTGTAGGCGAGCCGGCAGGCGCGGACGGGATCGGTTTCGGTTTCGATCGAAACGAGATCGCCCAGCCCGTCGCAGAGGAGGCCGCCGGTGAGAAAACTGGCCTCGAGCAGCTTGGAGAGAAAGCTGTTGTCGGCGCGGACGGCGGCGGCGGGAGTGTTTCGAATCCAAAGCGGCGCCCGCGCGCCGATTTTTTTCAGCTCGGCGGCGAGGGCGCGGCCGGTGCCGAGCGCGTGCCAGGGCGCCGCGGCGGCGGCAAGGGTGAAGATCAGATTTGCGTCGCCGAGCTGTCGCAGGGTGGAGGCGAGGGCGGGGAAATCCGCCGGCGCGATGTCGCAGGCCAGAACCGCGCCGCGGCCGCGGGCCAGGGCGGCGAAATCGCGGAGCGTCGCCGCCTCGCCGGCCGAGAAACGACGGAGGAAAACCAGCGGAATTTTGGATTTTGAATTTTGGATTTTGAAACTGGATTCGATTTCGTGCGGCGTGATCGCCGCGGTGAGCTCAAGGACGGCGAAGGCGGGCGGCGCCGCGGCGGCGGACAGACCGGCGAGGACCCCGGCCAGCTCGTCGCGGTTGGTGGCGGGGATCAGCAGGCCCTCGACCGGCGTGTCCTGAAGCTTCGCCGCCGCAATCTGGGCGAGGGTTTCGGCCAGGGCGGCGGCGGAAGGCGCGCGGACCACGACCCGTGGTGCCTGCTCGGAACCGATGGAACAGGTGGCGCCCAATGAAAGCGGGGTGACCTGGCGACGGGTGAAATGAAAAGGATCGATGCCCTCGTCCGACGGAGGGGAGGTGCGGGCCGGGGAATTTTTCCACAGCGACATCGCTTTTTCCGCGATGGCGCGGGCGACGGGAATCTCATAGACGCTGTCCTCGGTAAGCGAAACGCGGATGGTGTCGCCGAGGCCATCGAGCAGGAGCGAGCCGATGCCGATCGCGCTCTTGATCCGGCCATCCTCGCCGTCGCCCGCCTCGGTCACGCCGAGGTGGAGCGGATAAGCGCGATGAACGGCATCCATGCGGGCGACGAGCAGGCGGTAGGCCTGGATCATAACCTTGGGGTTGCTGGCCTTCATCGAGAGGATGATGTCGTGGAAACCATGGGCCTCGCCGATGCGCACGAACTCGAGCGCGCTCTCGACCATGCCGAGCGGCGTGTCGCCGTAGCGGTTCATGATCCGATCGGAAAGCGAACCGTGATTGGTGCCGATGCGCAGGGCGCGACCGAGTTCCTTGGCGCGCCGGACGAGCGGAGAAAAGGCATCGTGCAGGCGCTGCAGCTCGCGGTCGTAGTCGGCGTCGGAATATTCGCGGACGGCGAATTTCTTTTTGTCGGCGTAATTGCCGGGGTTGACGCGGACCTTTTCCACGTGTTCGACCGCCTCCATCGCGGCCTGGGGGAGGAAATGAATGTCGGCTACGAGCGGAACGTGGGCGAAGCCGGCGGCGGAGAATTTTTTGCGGATTTCGCCCAGGCATTGCGCGGCGGCGACGTTGGGAGCGGTGATGCGGACAATTTCGCAGCCGACTTCAGCGAGGGCGATGGATTGCCGCAGGGTGGCAGCGACGTCCTGGGTGTCGCTCGTCGTCATCGACTGGAGGCGGAGGGGATGGCCGCCGCCGACGCCGACGGAGCCGACCTTCACCGCCACGCTCGGGCGGCGCACGGTCTGAAAACGGGACGCGCAGTAGGCCATGGCGCGGGAGAAAGACGTCCCCGGCGCCTCAGGGCCGGGCCGGAGCGGTCGCAGCCGGCGGGGGCGTACTTGCCTTGCGGTCCTCCTCGATATCGCGGCCCCAGCGGCGAAAATCGAGGACGCTGACATAGGCGATGACGGAGAGAAACAGGACAAGGAAGATACTCTGCATTGCCGCTACGATGTTGATCGGCAGAGCGCGGCCACGGAGTTTGCCGATGGTGGCGAATAGAATCTGGCCGCCGTCAAGAATGGGAAAGGGCAAAAGATTAAGGATCGCGAGGTTGACGTTGATCAAAATGGTAAAGGAAAGCATCGCCATCATCCCGGCCTCGGCGGCGGAATGGAAAAGATGAACGATTCCGACCGGGCCGGTGAATTTGGAAAGACCGATGTCTGAGTGCGGATTGAACAGGCTGCCGAACATCCGGAAAATCATGGTCAGGTTTTCGCCGATCTGGGTAAGGGGATTTTGATGCAGGAGGTGGAAGCCGGTGGTGAAGTCGACTCCGAGATCGATCGACTCCTTGGGGTCGGAAGACGGCGGAAGGATGAGGCTGAGCTCAGCCGGGCCGCGGAGAATCTTGAGCGTGACAGCCTGGCGGGCATGAGCGGAGACATAATCCTGCCAGGTTGCGACGTTGAGGACCGGTGTGCCGTCCAGACTAAGAAGGCGGTCATTGGCGCGCAGACCGGCTTTTTGGGCCGGCGAACCGGCTTGGACGTCATGCACCAGCACTTCATAGGCAGGCGCGATGCCGACCTTGCGGATGCGGTCGTCGCCCGCAAGGCGGGGATGCACGACGATCTTCAAGGTGCGGCCACCGCGTTCGATGGTGAAAACGCTCTGGGGACGGCCGTCAGGCCCCCGGCCTCCGCCCATGACGAGAATTTGCACCAGATCGGACCAGTTGCTGATTTTCTGATCATCGACGGCAAGAATCTGGTCGCCCACCTGCAGACCGGCCTGGGAAGCCGGGCTGGCGACCTTGGTGTGATCAGGCAACTCGATCGTCGGCGTGATGTAACCGATGCGGGTGCTGCTCTCGTCGCTGTTCACCGGCTGGCCATGGAGCCAGACGATGCAAGCGAGGCCGAAGGCGAAAAGGATATTAAAGAGCGCCCCCGCGACGAAGACGATCAGCTTGGAGGCGTAACCGACCGGCGGGAGTTTGGATATGTCGGTGGTGACGGCGCCTTCGAGCGCACCGAGGTCGGCCAGCTGGGGAAGGAGGACATAGCCGCCGAGCGGCAGCCAGGAAAGGCGGTATTCGGTGCCGTTGTGCCGCCAGGAAAAAATTTTCGGGCCGAAGCCGATGGAGAAGCGCTCGACGTGCGCCCCGCGCCAGCGGGCGGCAAGAAAATGTCCGAGCTCATGCACGAAGATCGAGCCGCCGAAGAAGAGGACGATGAGAAGCCAGGTCCAGACGTTACTGGCGAGGGCGTGCAGGAGATCGGTCGGCATGGAATCAGTCGCGGGTCAGGAAGGTCGTCGCGGCCCGGCGGGCATCGGCGTCAGCCGCCAGCACGGCAGCGAGATCGACAGGTTCGAAATTGGCCACGTTCGCCAGACTATGCTCGATGATTTGCGGAATGGCAAGGAACGAGGTGCGTCCGCCGAGGAAGGCGGTGACCGCGACCTCGTTGGCGGCATTGAAAATCGCTGGCGCCACGCCGCCCGCCTCCATGGCCTGGCGGGCGAGACGCAGGCAGGGATAGCGCGTTTCATCCACCGGCCGGAATTCCAGGCTGAAAATTTTTTGCAGGTCGACGGGGGCATCAACCCCGGCCGCCCGGCCGGGGAAAAGCAGCGCGTGCTGGATGGGAAAGGTCATGGAGGGCGGAGCGAGCTGGGCGAGCATGGAGCCGTCGGCAAACTCGACAAGGCAGTGCACGATGCTCTGGTTATGAAGCACGGCGTGCAGCTGGCCGGGCCGGAGGCCAAAAAGCCACTGGGCCTCGATCAGCTCGAGCCCCTTGTTGGCCAGGGTGGCGGAATCGACGGTGATCTTCGGCCCCATCGACCAGTTGGGATGCTTGAGCGCGTCGGCCGGCGTCACGCGGGCCAGCTCCGGAGCGGGCAGGTCGCGGAACGCGCCGCCGCTGGCGGTGAGCGTGACACGGGCGACGTCGGCGGGATCGTGGCCGGCGAGGCACTGGAAGACGGCATTGTGCTCGCTGTCCACCGGGAGCAGGTGGGCGCCGCTGGCGCGGGCTGCGGCCATGACGAATTTGCCGGCGAGCACGAGGATTTCCTTGCTGGCGAGGGCGAGGTCTTTTTTCGCGGCGAGGGCGGCAAGGGCGGGCTGGAGGCCGGCGGTGCCGACCACGGCCACGAGGACAAGATCGGCCTCGGGCAGCTGCGCAATCTCGACCAAGCCGGCCGGACCGCCGCGGAGCTCGGTGCCCGGCGGAAAAAGGCCCCTGGCGCGCGCGCCGGCAAAAGCATCCTCGTCGCCGAGCGCGGCGTAACGGACGCCAAAATCGCGGACGATCCGGGCCAGCGGTTCGGCGTTGCGGGCGGAGGCGACGCCCACGAGTTCCAGCCGGTCGCGGTGGGCGGCGATGACCCGGAGGGCATTCTGACCAATGGAACCGGTGGCGCCGAGCAGGACGACGCGTTTGCGGGAGGAGGAGGTTTTCGCCACGGAAAAAACGGCAGACTACTGGCCGCTGCGCCCGAGACAAAAATAAAAAAGGAGATAACCGATGGGGGCGGCGAGGATCAGGCTGTCGCTGAGGTCGAACGCGCCGCCGATCCCGGGAATCAGCTGGCCGGTGTCCTTCACCTCGGCGCGGCGTTTGATGATGGATTCGATCAGATCGGAAACGACCGCGGCGACCGCGACCGGCAGGGCGATGAGCGCGGCGTGCAAGGGCGTGAAGCTTTCCGGAAAATACGGGCCGCCCAAGCGGTCGCTTCCGCCCAGCCAGGCGAGCAGCGCTCCGATGCCGGCCGCCACCGCCACCCCGCCGACACCGCCCTCCCAGGTCTTTTTGGGACTGATCTGGGGCGCCATCTGGTGGCGCCCGAACGCCATGCCGGTGAGGAGCGCGCCGACGTCGCAGAACTTGGCCACTGCCACCAGCCAGAGGCACAGCCCCAGACCGACGTTCTCATCGTCGTAAAGCCCGATGACGCGGACGAGGAACTGCATCATGAAGGGCACGTAGAGCAGGCCGAAAAGCGTGGCGGCGAGCGTTTCCATCCGGTTTTGCGGTTCCCGTTCGCCGAGGACGCGGAGGGCAAAAAGCACGATGCCGGCGGCGAGCAGATCAGTGGTTTCGATGTCATGGTTCTCCAGAT
>DASRHD010000109.1:0-3779 GCA_035650695.1 Opitutaceae bacterium | reverse complement strand
CCGGTCATCGCCCAAAACCCCGCCGCCCTCCTTGCCCTCATGTGGCACTTCGCCACCGACGGCCGCGGCTCGCGCGACATGGTCGTCCTGCCCTACAAGGACCGTTTGCTCCTCTTTGCACGCTACCTTCAGCAGCTGGTGATGGAATCGCTCGGCAAAGAGCGGGACCTTCAAGGCAATGTCGTCAACCAGGGCATCGCCGTCTATGGCAACAAGGGCTCGACCGATCAACATGCCTACGTCCAGCAGCTCCGCGAGGGCGTGAACAATTTCTTCGTCACCTTCATCGAGGTGTTGAAGGACCGCGGCGGCGAATCGATGGAGGTGGAGCCCGGCGTGACCAGCGGCGATTATTTGCAGGGATTTTATCTCGGCACGCGCGACGCGCTGAGCGAGAAGAACCGCTGGTCGGTCACGATCACCATTCCGGAAGTTTCGCCCAAGACCGTGGGCATGCTCATCGCCCTTTATGAACGCGTCGTCGGCTTCTACGCCTCGCTCATCGGCATCAACGCCTATCACCAGCCCGGCGTCGAGGCCGGCAAAAAGGCGGCCGGCGCCATCATCGCCCTCAGGCTGAAAATCACCGCGGCCCTGAAGGCGGCGCCGGGTACGGCCGTCACCGCTGAGGCGCTGGCCGGCCAGCTCGGCCTGCCGCCGGAAAAAACCGAGCATGTTTTCAAAATACTCGAACACCTGGCGGCCAATCCCGCCGGCGGGGTGAAAAAGACCCCGCGCACGCCATGGTTCGAAAGCACTTACTCCCTGGCGCCCTGACACTTTTAGCTGAACCTTGCGTCCGGCGGTTTGTCGTACAAATTACCTCCAATGAAAGTGCTTCCTCGATCCATCTTCGCCTGGCTTCTGCTCACCGCAGTGGCGCTGTTCGCCGGCTGCACAAGCGGAAACAACAAATACTCCCCCCAGCCATGGGATAAGACCGCCGGCTGGGAAGGCCAGATGCCCGGCATGGGCCAGACCCAGGGCAGCGGCGTGCGCTGAAAAGCCTCATCCCGGCAGGATTTTGTCATTCTGAACGAAGTGAAGAATCCATTTGGACGGTGATACCCACCGGGGAACGATCTAACGGGATTCCTCGCTGCAGAATAACGGGGATATTTTCGCGATTGAAACCGCGTCCCGTTAAGCAGTAATCCGGCTCGCCCGCCGGATTTTTTATGGCCGAATCTTCCAACGCTTCCCTCGTTCCCCAGCCCGGCACGCTCTACGTTGTCGCCACGCCGATCGGCAATCTCGCCGATCTGACCGAGCGCTCTCGCGCCCTCATCGGCGCGGTCGATTTGGTGGCCTGTGAAGATACCCGCACGACCGGCGCGCTCCTTACGCGTCTCGGTCTACACCGCGAGCTCTTCGCTTACCACGAACACAACGAGACCGAGGCGGCGGAGAAACTCGCCGCTGATCTTGCCGCCGGCCGGAGCATCGCGCTCGTGACCGACGCCGGCACGCCGGCCTTGAGCGATCCCGGCTTCCGCCTCGTCCGCGCCTGCCGCCGCCGCGGCCTGCCCGTCGTGCCGGTGCCCGGGGCGAGCGCACTCGCCGCCGTGCTCAGCGCCGGCGGCCTGCCGACCAATGGATTTTTATTCGTCGGCTTTCTTCCGCCGAAGAGCGCCGCCCGCCTCGCTTTTTTGGAAAAATACCGCGACTTCGACTATACCCTCGCGCTTTACGAAAGCTGCCATCGCATCGACAAGTTTGCCGCAGAGATCGTGGAAAAACTCGGGCCGGCCCGCGTCATCTGTATCGCCAAGGAAGTGACCAAAATCTACGAAACCTTCCTTGTCGGTCCGGCGGCGGACGTTCAGGCGCGCCTGGCCAAGATTGCGCTCAAGGGCGAATTCACCGTCCTCATCGCCCCCGCGGATTTTGTGCTGTGATTTGAATGTCGCTCAGGAGCCAGACCGCCGGAAGAAAGCCTCCTATCCGTCAACCTTGGCTCCCATGGCAATTAGTCTTTGCCCCAGTTCACCGCCGATCCGCCGCTAAAGTTAAAATGAATCCGAAAAAGTCGGGCCGATTCACTGGTTGGAAAACGCCATTGTCTTAAGGCGTATTCGGCATGCTCGGCAAATGTCATCTCGGTGGCTTGCAGCAAATAAATGTCCTCCGGAACACCACTTGAACTCACTGTAAATATAAACTCACAGCTCCCGTCCTTGCCGGCTTGGCGCATTTTGAACGGATACATGGGCGGATTGTACGTTAATGCATCCGGCACATACGGGATCTCTTGCTCAGATATTTTATACCTAACGAGTAGGGCCTCGCGTGCGTCAGCCCAAAGGGGAATAGCGGGATTGGCTTGATATTTTTCGATTTCGAGCCGGATGGGTAAATCGTCGGGCAGATGCTCGCTCGCGCGGTAGATACGAATGAAACGCTCTTGCTGCGCAGGAGACATTTCTGCCCCGTCGTTCAATGTGACTTTTACCACACGCTCATTTGGGGGAGATTGACTCGTTTTCCTTTCAGAGGACTGACATGCGGCTATCAAAAAAATGAGCGCAAAGGACACGACTCCCCAATTTTTTTTCATCAGTTTGTTCATGTTATACAACGCCGTCTCCGGAAGACAACCCTGGCAAACAGCTTGCGCCAGACTAGCAGTTTGTCCGCTCAGCACTTGAAGTAATTCTTCTCCATGTTCTTTGTGTCTTTGTGGCAAAAAATCCATCCGCCGCCGTCATCGATATCGGCAGCAACTCCATCAAACTGCTTGTGGCCGCGCGCCCGGAGCGCGGTCCGCTCGTCGCGCTCAAGTCCCGGACCCTCGACGCGCGCATCAGCGCCGGAATCAGCCAGACTCCGCCGCGCCTCGCCGAGGCGGGGATGACTGCCGGCCTGGGTGCAATTCGCGAGTTACTGGCCGACGCCGCGGTATTTTCACCGGCGAAGATCGTCCTCGTTGCCACCAGCGCGGTGCGCGACGCGGCCAATGGGGCGGAGTTTTGTGCGCGGGTCCACGCCGGAACCAAAAAAACCGTCCGTATTCTCAGCGGCGAAGAGGAGGCGAACTTCATCGGTGCCGGACTGGTCTGCGATCCGGCGCTGACCGGCCTGCGCGATTTTTATGTCTTCGATCTGGGCGGCGGCAGCCTCGAATGCCTCGCCTTCCGCGATCGGCATGTCACGCAAGAAGTCAGCCTGACCCTCGGCTGCGTGCGCCTCACGGAAAAATTCATGCCCGACCCGGCCGCACCGTTTTCGACCGAGGCGGGCGCCTCCGTGGCCGCCCATGTGCGCGAGGCGCTGGCCCAAAGCGGATTTTCTTTCGCCTCGGGCGGGATGACGGCCGTCTTTGCCGGCGGCAGCATGACCACGGTGCGGTCGATCTTCGCCGCGCAACGCGCCCAGCCGCTGGAAAGAACCCCGCCGGTCGTGGCCGTGACGGAAATCCGCGCCCTGCTCGATCGCATTGCCCCGCTTCCGCTGGCGGAACGAAAAAAAGTTCATGGCCTTCCCCCGTCGCGCGCCGACGTCTTTCCCGTCGCGCTCGCGACGATTCTGGCAGTGGCGGATGCCGCCGGCGTGAGTCAGTTCCAGCATTCGCTTTACAACCTGCGCTGGGGCGTGGCCGCCGAAGCGCTGGGCAATTCCTGACCATTAACTTTGCGACAGAGAGCGAAGCGCCGTCAGCATTTCGGCGAAATCCTCCGGCTGCGGCGCACGCAGGTCGAGCACCCAGCCCGTCATCGGATGGGTAAAAGCGAGGCGCTCGGCGTGGAGCATGACGCGCGGCGGCCGGGGAACGCGCGGAT
>DASRHD010000108.1:0-2951 GCA_035650695.1 Opitutaceae bacterium | reverse complement strand
TCGTGCTGCAGGGTGAGGGTGATGCCGCCGAAGATGTCTTTGACCAGACTCATGGTGTTGTCCACGCCGGCGGTGCCGCCGCGCGGAATGTAGAAGGCGTTGCCCTCCTGGGTGAATTTCAGACCGCGCCAGATTTCCCACTGCGAATCGAGGCGGAGCGTCGGATAGATGTCGTTGTTGCGGCTGTGGTCGGCGGGCACATCGATCCGAGAAAAATAAGCGAGCACGGCCAGACGCACCTGGCTGCGGTTGGTTTGAAACAGCTGCGTGCCCACGCCGGTCCGGAGTTGGTATTGGTAAGTGGGACTTTGCCGGATCTCGTGCAGATAGTCGGGCTCGGCGATCGAATAAACCGAGTGCGAAAGCTGGTGCTCCCAGGTGAAACGCCCTTCCAGGCGGTTTTGGACGAGCAGGTGCTCGTTGTAGAGATAATCCACATTGGTGTAGGCAAGGTAATGTTCCTTGCCGGAAAGCCGCTCCGCCGTGCCCTGCACCTTGGTTTCACGGCTGCTGGAATTGTTGTTCGCCCAGATGAAATCGAAGAGCGTATCGATCCGCCCCTTCCAGGCGCGGCGCTGTGCCACCGCCACGGTCGGCGGGACGGCGGTAGTCTGGGGGGCGAGCGCCATGGCGAAGGCGTGGCCGGCCACGCTGGCGACCGCGCCGGGCGGGACGGCGGGAGGCGGCGGGTTGGGCGGCGGCAGGGTGGACGTCACCCCGGCTTCGGTGACGGGAATGTGGAGCAGCCCGAAGCGCGAAGAATCGAAATAGATCACGCCGCTTACGGTTTTGACATAATGGCCGGTCACACGCTCGCCGTTTTTAAACTCGAGCCAATCGTCGGCCCGCGCGACCGCAGCGGTCAAAAGACAAAAGCATCCCCCTATGATAACCTGGCGTATCATCCCACGGTCGACCGCGCGTCTCGGGCAAAGTGCCGTGCCGTTTTTGAGGAAAAACTTCTGCGCCCAAAAAATAGGAAAACAAACTCCTCCGCCTTTCGTTTGCATTGAGCCCAAAATGGATTTAAATTTGTTCCGTAAAAACTGAAAAAAAACGCCCGCACGCAACCCTTCGGTGGCGTCAGGCGTCGAACGTTCCATCATGAAAACGCTTCTGGTTTCCCTGCTTGCCCTCGGGCTGGGGGTGGCCGCGCCGGTCAAGGCGCAGATTTTTCAGCCTAACGTGGTCAATGGCGCGCTCATCGGGGGCGTGGCCGGAGCGATCATCGGCAATAACAACGGCCATCATACCGGCGAGGGCGCCCTGATCGGCGCGGTCGGCGGCGCGGTGCTCGGCAGCCTCGTCCAGCCGCAGCCGCAGGCTTACGCCCCGGCGCCTCCGGTCTATTATACTTCGCCGGCGCCCGTTTATGTTCAGCCGCCGCCGTCCCAGGTGGTTTACGTTCAGCCGGCTCCCGTGGTGGTCGAGCGGACCTATGCGCCCGTTCCCGTCTGCCCGGCACCGGTGTATTATGGGTATTACGGCTATGGCCGGCCGTGGGGCTATTATGGCGGTCCGGGCCTGAGCATTTCCTTCGGCTACCACCAGGGGTGGGGCTATCGCGACGGCTGGGGACATCGCGGTTGGGGGGGGCATTACCACCATCGCTGAGAATCGCTCCGTTTAAACCGAAATTTTTCAGGCCGCCTTCCCCGGGCGGCCTTTTTTTTCGCTGCAAAAGTTGTCGCCGGCCGCGAACGCGCACTCCAGCGCACAAGCGGTCATGATCTGGCTGCCCGCGACGGAGCGCGCCGTATACGAAAAAAAGGCGAGGCCGGGCCGGAATCGCCCACGTCTTACTTGGGCTTGAGTGCCGCCCCGATCGCGGCCAGCTGCTCCATGAATTCCGGCGCCATCGTGCCGCCGGGCTGGACCGGCGTGTCCCACGTCACGACCCCGCCGACCGCGGCGATTTGCTTGCTCCAACCGACCACCTGTTCGGCGGAGAACCGCGCCGGACCGTGGCCCCAGCGCCGGCCGAGAAAAGTCAGGACATGAATTTGGGCTCCGTCGATCTTTCCTTCAAAACAGCGCTTCGGGCTCCAGCGATCCGGCAAATCGATCTCGCCCGCGGTGTAATCTTCGAACGGGGTGAGGGAAAGGGTGCGGTAAACCACGCCGGGGTTGAAAGCCACAACAGCATCAGGATTGCCGGCGCGCGCGGCCGCGGCGAAGCTCTCAAAATTCGGCGTTTCCGCGGTGCGGTACATGGTGTTCGGCCAATAGCAGCCGTCAAACCACCAGCCGGAAACCTTCCGGCCCCAGCGTTGCGACCATTCCCGGATGACCGCCTCCCATTTGAGCTGGAATTCGCGGTTACGGTACGGGCCGGACTGGAATTCCAGCGCCGTTTTCGCCTTCTCGTCGCGACCGGGAGCGTTGGACGGAAGATAGACCATCAAGCGGATGCCGCGTTTGTGCAGGGCTTCATAAAGATCGGCCACAAGATCGCGCCGTGAGCACTTGCTCGGCGTGAGGCCGACAATTTTGTCGTAGGTGGCGTTGGGTGACAGATAATAACCCGAATTTTGTCCGATGCTGATGATGTAGTAGCCGGCGCCGACGGAGGCGATCTGCCCGGCCAGCGCATTGACGTCGAAGTGATCGACGAGATCGTTCCACTTCTCGACCGTCATTTCCTCTCCGCTCGACTGGGCGATCCAGTCCGCCAGAAAATGATTCATCACGCCCCAGCGCGCTTCGCGCATCCAGGCCGCCCGGTCGGCGGAAAAAACCGGCCTGGTCCAGGCCAGGCCGACGACCAAAATCAAAAGGAGAGAAGGGAGCGGGCGGCGGCGGATCATGGGTTTTCCAGTCAAGCCGCACCGGGAAGGGGAGCAAATGCAAAACCGCCGTGTGCCGAAGCGCGGCCTGCGACGGATGATTGACCCTGGTTCGCGGCCGCCGTTTCATCCCACATCATGCCCGAAAGCATCACCGTCAATCTT
>DASRHD010000107.1:0-14551 GCA_035650695.1 Opitutaceae bacterium | reverse complement strand
GGCGGGCGCTGGGCGTGGTGATCGGCGCGCTGGGTGTGGCGGCGGTGGCGCTGGCCGGCTATCAACGCTTCATCCAACCCGACTGGCTCATGCTCGGGCGGAGGCAGGCGGCGCAGTTTGTCGGACGCGCCAGCGGGCCGTTCGGCATTCCCAACAGCCTGGCGGCGATGCTCGGCCTGCTCATTCCGCCGGCGATCGCCTGGACTTTTCGGCGCGGGGCCGGCGCGGCGCGGCTGATTTTGGGCGGCTACCTTGTTGTCATGTTTCTTTTCGGTCTGGTGCTGACGGTGAGCCGCGGCGCGTGGCTCTCGCTCGGCCTGGCCCTGACGGCCTGGCCACTGCTGGCCGGCAACGGCTCCTGGCGCCGCCGGGCCGTCGTCAGTGCGCGGGTGGCGGCGGCGGCGATCGCGGCCGGCGCGGCGCTTTATGCTGTCGTGCCGAAGGTGCACAGCCGTTTTGACGAACTGGTGAGGAACGCCGGCGAGAGGACGCGGCCGATCATGTGGCGCGGCGCCTGGGGCATTTTTTGCGACCATCCGTTCTTGGGCGGCGGCGCGGGTGCCTTCGACGTGCTTTTTGAAAAATACCGGCCAAAAAATTACCGCGACGAGCCGGTCTGGGCGCACAACGATTACCTCAACACTCTGGCGGATTACGGCGCGGCCGGATTCATCCTGTTTTTGGGTGCGGCCGCGCTGATGGCGCGTCGGTGCGTGCGCGGGCTGGGGGAGGCGCCAGGCTGGGCGGCGGGGCTGGCCGTGGGCCTGACGGCCTTCGCTCTGCAGACGTTCACCGATTTCAATCTGAAGATCCCCGCCCTTGCCCTGCTCGCCGCCGCGCTGGCTGCGGCATTGGTGCGGGCCACGTGGCCCGTTGAAAAAAACGGCGCTTTTCCCGCCCGGTGGAAATTTTTCCTGCCCGCCGCCGCCGTCGCGGTGCTGGCGGCGGAAACCTGCATGGTCCTGCCGCGCTACCGGGCGGAGGCGGAGCGCCAGGCGGCGCGCGAAAGCATCGACCGCCTGGCCGCCGCGCCGGACCCGGCGGCGGAGCCGGCCGTCCTGGCTGCGGCCCAAGCCGCACTGGCGGACGCGACCGGACGCGACCCGTCGAATGCCCAGGCTTGGGCGGACCTGGCCTACGTCACCGCGCTGCAGGCGCGGGGTGCGCCCGCCCGCGCCGGCGCCCTCGGCCGGTCGGCGGAGGCGGTGGCGGATCGGGCCCTGGCGGCCTCGCCTTTTGTAATAGAATTTTGGATACGACGGGGCGTGGCCCGCGACCTGCAGGGCCGGCACGGGGCGGCGGGAGACGACTTCCGGCGGGCGCTGGAGCTGGCGCCGCACAGTGCCACCGCCTGGTTTTATCAAGCCTACCATCTCAGCCTCGAACCGTCGCTCAAGGCCCAGTCGGACGCGAAGTTGGCGGTGGAGAGCTGTTTGCAGCTTGACCCGGGAAATCGCGCCGCCCTAGCGTTGGCGCAGCGTTTGACGACGAACGGTCCGCCGCGCTGAGGTCCATGCCTAAAAACCTTTTTTCCACGCTTCTGCTCGCCGGAATTTGGGCGATTTTTGCCGCGCGCGCCGGCGCGGCCCAGGAGCCGGGCCAGATCGTGGCCCAGCGTGTCACGGGCAGCGTCTTGAGCGTCAACCTGGCGGACAACACCACGGTGGGCCTGCAGAACGGCGACACCCTCACCCAGGGCTTCGCCGTGCGGACGGCCAAGGGGGCCAGCGCCATGCTGGTGTTTTCCAACGGCGCCACCGTCAACGTCGGCGAGGACACGGAGGTTTCCATCGACCAGTTTTTGCAGGACCCCTTCAGCAAGGAGGTCAAGGTCGCCGAGCTGCAGGAGGAACCGACGACGTCCGCCACCAAGTTGAAGCTGACCCACGGCGAGATTGTCGGCCACGTCCGCCACCTTCACCAGGACCAGGGCTCGACCTTCGAGGTGGACACGCCGGTGGGAGCGGCCGGAATTCGCGGCACGACTTTCCAGATCACCTACCAGCCGCAGGGCAACGGCAAGGCCTTCTTCTCCATCAGCACGGCGGAAGGCACGGTGGTATTTTCCTCGGTCACCAATCAAACCATTCCCATACCGGTGGGCCAGCAGATCACGGTGGACGTGACGGTCGATCCGGCCACCGGCGCGGTCCAGCTCAATGTCCAGCCCGGGGCCTTGCCGGCCGGTGCGGCCGACGCCATCACCCAGCTGGTCAAGGGAGCGGAGGACGTGATCTTCAATCCGCACAACACGCCCAACAGCCCGCCGCCCACGCCGCCCGCGCCGCGCACGACGCCGGGCGACGGCGGCTGATCTTCCCGCGTACCGGCTGAGCGCCGCAACCCTTCATCGTGGCCACCGCTAAGGCGAAACGGCATTTCTGGCGCTGGTTTCTGCTCCTGCCGTTGCCGCTCCTCTGGCTTTTCGCCGCCGAACGAGGCTGGTTGGCCTTTTTCGAGAACCGCCTTTTAAGCTGGCGCTATCATTTTCGCGGCGAGATTTCCGCCCCGGTCACGCTGCGCTATGTCGACGTCGACACCCGCGGCATCGAGGCGATCGGCGAAAAGCCGTGGAACCGGGAAAAATTCGGCCTGGCCGCCGCCGCCCTGCTCGAGCAGGGCCAGGCCAAGGCGGTGGGATTCGATTTCGTTTTTTCCGGCCTGAGCTACTCCGACCTGGTCGATGCGGCCAAGGCCGACAAGGGCAACTGGGCCTTTGCCCGGGTCATCCACCAGCATCCGGCGATCGTGCTCGGAACGCAGTACACGCAGGGCGAGGGCCCGCTGCAGAGCGGCTTGCGCAACTTCCCGCTCCTCCACCTCGGCTTCACCGACCGGGCAAAGAACGATCTGCCCGAGCTGCCGCAGTACCCGCTGCTCGGTCCCACCTGGGGCACCGTCGGCCTGATCGACGTCGACTATGCCTATGGTGGCGATGAAGTGCCGCGCTGGGTGCCGCTTTTCGCCCAAACGCCCAACCCGACTTTTTATCACATGGCGCTGCAACTCGCCCTGATCAATTTCGGGCTCAAGCCGGCCGGTGTCAGGATCTCGCCCGACCGCATCGATCTGACCAGGCCGGACGGAACGGTGGCGCGCTCCATTCCCCTCACCGCCCGGCAGCTGGTCGAGATCAACTGGTTCTCCCGCTGGAAAAACGACGCGCTAAATCCGCGAGCCAGCCTGGCCGACGTGCTGCTTTATCGCGACGATCTTGCCTCGCCGAAGCCGGAGGTGCGTACGGCGGCGGAAAATTTTTTCCGGCAGTTCAACGGCGCCATTGTCCTGATCGGTCCGACCGACCAGTTGCTGCAGGATTTCGCCCCCACGCCGTTCGACGATGCACCGGTGCCGAAGGTCGGGCTGCACGGCAACCTTCTCAAGACGATCGTCTCCGGCCGCTTTCTCCGCCGGCCGCCGCCCTGGGCGGAGGGGGCGGAAACGCTCGGCCTGGCCTTTGCCGTCGTCCTTTTCGCCGTGGCCGGCGGCGCGCGCGGCGTGCGCTACAAGCTGCTCGCCATCGCCGTGCTCACGGCGTTTGTCGCCGCCGGGTTTTTGCTCTTCGCGCATTACGACATCGTCCTGCCCATGGCGGCGCCGCTCGGCGCGGCCTTCACCACCAGCTTCGTCGCCGTCGGCTGGCAGCTGATCGAGGAGGAAAAGCACAAGGGCCGGATCAAGGGCATGTTCAGCACCTATGTTTCGCCCGCGCTGGTCGACCGGATGGTCGAATCAGGCGAGGAGCCGAAGCTCGGCGGAGTGGAGGAAAACATCACCGCCTACTTCAGCGACATCCAGTCCTTCTCCACCTTTTCCGAAAAACTCGATCCGTCACACCTCGTCGAGCTGATGAACGAATACCTCACCGCCTGCACCGACATCGTCCAGGCCGAGGGCGGCACGCTCGACAAATATATCGGCGATGCGGTGGTGGCGATCTACGGCGCGCCGCTCGCACTCCCCGACCATGCCTATCGCGCCTGTGTGGCGGCGCTGCGGGTGCACCGACGAATCGCCGAGCTGCGTGAAAAGTGGAAGCAGGAGGACGGCAAGTGGCCCGAAATCGTCCACAAACTGCAGACCCGGATCGGCCTCAACAGCGGGCTTTGCGTCGTCGGCAACATGGGCAGCCATACCCGCTTCAATTACACCATGATGGGCGACAACGTGAATCTCGCCGCCCGGATGGAGAGCGGGGCGAAGAGCTGGGGCGTTTATTCCATGTGCACCGAGGCGACGAGGCTGGCCTGCGAGCAGCACGGCGGCGACCGCGTCATTTTCCGTCCGCTCGGCAAGATCGTGGTGATGGGCCGCTCCCAGCCCGTGCCGGTTTTTGAAATCGCCGCCTTGAAAGAGGACGCCGCTTCGCCGATGCGCGAATGTCTCGGCCTTTTTGGCGAGGGCCTGGCCAGGTACCATGCGCGCGACTGGGACGGCGCGCTGGCAAAATTCAAGGAAAGCGCCGGACTCGAGCCGAACCAGCCGGGCAAAACGCCGGGCGTGAAGAGCAATCCCTCGCTCGTCTACCAGCAAATCGTCGCGCAGATGAAGACCACGCCGCCCGGTCCGGACTGGGACGGCGTTTACGTCATGAAGGAAAAGTGAACGGGACGGCGTCGCCGTGGCTGGCCTCGTCGGTGCGCTTGTGCACCTCTTCGAGGATGCGCGCATCCTCGGCCCGGGCGCGGGCGCGGTTGGCCACCCGCCAGCGCATCTCCAGCTCGAAAGCGTCGATGTTGTAGCGGCGGCCGGTCCCGGGATTGAGGCCGTAGGTCACGCCGGGCGTGTGCTCATATTGCTCAAGCTTGGCCAGGGCATCCTCCATGATCATGCGGGATTCCTCCGACGGCTTGTCGATGTACATGCGCTGGGCAAAATAGGCACGGATCCATTCCCGCTGAAGCAGGGCGGCGTCGAGGAGGAAGCGAAAGTCCTCCTGCAGCGGGGCGAGCTGTTCGGCCGTGGCATAGCGGGCGGCCTGGCGCAGATCGTTCTGCGCAGCGCGGACCTGGGCCACAACCTCGTCTTTTTCCCCGACAATGCGGTGGAAAAATTCCATGTCGGGATGGTAGAATTTTTCCTCCAGCTCCTGATCGGCCGGGTCGTGGGTCCATTTGGAACGGGCGCGTTCCAGGACGTGGCCGAAATAATACGGGTAGTTGGCCCATTCCTCGCCGATTGATTTAGTCATCCATTCGCCCAGGGGCCACCGGCCATGGTGGTTGATGAACTCCGAGCGTTTGAGGGCGGAGGCGATGTAGGGCACCGCGCCCGCCGGGAATCGCTTCGCCGCCCAGTCGTGCAGCACGGTGTCGACGGAAAGATCGGGATCGGCCATGAACCGCGAGAAGGCGTAGAGATTGACCTCATGCATGTCCTCGAAGGGATGGTCCCAGTGCAGGCGGGCGCGGCCGACCATGCCGGTCAAATGCTTTTCGCGGGCGTGGAGGGCGAGGCGGTGGAGATAATCGACCTGGGCGTAGGCGCCGTGCGAAGACCAGGCTTTCTCCACCCCGAGGTCGACCTCGATGATCTGGCGCTTCTTGCCGACGTTGCCGTGCTGCGGATCCCAGGGATAGAACGGATCGAACTCGTGTGTGGTGTCCTTGCACATGGCGATGACATCGTCGGGCATGCGGGCCAGCGCCTGATTGAAATCTTTCATTTCCCACGGCTCATAGAAAAAGTTGCGCAGGATGAGCTGCTTGTGGTGGCGCTGGAGCAGATCGTGAAAAAACGTCATGAGCCGGTAGATCCGCTCCGGCACCGGGTCCTTGCTCGCGACCATGTTGTCGTTGAAAACATGGTAATCGCTCTCGTGTAAGGTGAGGACGAAGCCGGCGGTGCCGGGCACGGCTTGGAGCAGCTTCTCGTAACGATCGGTGAGGTAGGGGAAGAGGGCGGGGTCGTCCATGTCGACCCGGCCGTTCTTGAGGAATCGCTTCGGCACATCATCAAATTCATGGACCCACAAATAATAAGGAATGCCTTCGGCCGTCGCCATGTCGCCGATATGGCGGAGGTCGGACTGCCAGCCGGGAATGAGCCGGAAGTACTCGCCTTTCTTGATGTCATCGAGGTGGGCGGGCGGATGCTGGGGATCGAGGTCGTCGGTCGAGGCGAGGAAGCCCTCGACGGAGCGGAACCATTCGTGCGAAAAAATGAAAAAGTTGACGCCGTAGTCGGGCGCGCGCCGCACCGCTTCCTCCAGCTTGGGAACGTTATAGTCGTGAAACTGCCAGCCGTTCATGGCGAAGGGCGGAGCGGCGGAGGCGGCGGGAGCCGCAACCAAAGGAGAGAAGAAAGCGGCAAACAGCAGGGCGCAGGCAAAAGCAAAAAAGGTTTTCATGAAAACGATCGGGGTTGAGATGTGACGAGACTCACATCGTTAGACGAACGGCGGCATAAAAAGGATTCCCGCCGGCGGGAGCAAAACTTTTGGCAAGGAAAGCCGAGCAGGTGGAGCGCGGCCTCCGGACGCGCTTGCTTATGTTCAAGCACGAAATCCACTATTGTCCGAAGTCGGGCTCGATAAGCCATGCCCAATCTTCCTCGGCCAGGCACAGATTTTTCGCGACGGGATTTCTCCGGATGTAACAGGCTTTTTCGGCCAGCTCCGCGTCGTTTCTCAAACGATGGCCAAAAAATTGGCCTGCCATAGGATACCGTGCCTTTTGGCATGAAAACCTTTCCACGCTCCAATGGTATTTGTCATCAAACCCGTGGGCGGAAACGCAAGCAGGGCGTGGATGTGATCCGGCATCAACAGGAACAGTCGGCAGAACCATTTACCGGAAATATGGTAGAGCTGGGCGGACTCGAGAAGCTTTGACGCAAGGACAGGCTCCATGAGCGAAACTCGGTTTTCCCGGGCACAGCGAACGCGAATGTGAAAAGTTGCACCGGCTTTTACCCAGCCTGGCGTGTTGTGATGCAGCCGGCCGGGATAACTTTTCATGCGTCGGAGCGCAGTCATCCGCGATGCGCTCGTTTTACGACCCTTGGATTTTCAAGCGCGTCCGGAGGCCGCGCTCCATCTCGGCCAGTGTTATTTCAGGATCATTTCCTTCACCGTCTTGCCGGCGGGAATCATCGGCAGCACGTGCTCGGTGTAGGGCACGATGACATCGAGGACGTAGGGGCCCGGGTGATCGAGCATTTCCTGAATGGCGGGGCGCAGCTCGGACTTCTTCAGCACGCGGCGGCCCTTGACGCCGAAGCCTTCGGCGATCTTGACGAAATCGGGATAGAGCGCGGCGGGATTGTCGGGTCCGCCGATATTTTTCTCGTCGCCGAGAATGGTGTTGCCCCGCACGCTGCCGTAGAAGCGGTCTTCCCACTGCACGACCATGCCGAGGTGCTGGTTGTTCAGAATCATCGCCTTGGCGTTGATCTTCTCGATGTGCGCGGTGGCGAGCTCCTGCACGTTCATGGCAAAGGAACCGTCGCCGTCGATGTCGATGACCTCCTTGTCGGGGCAGGCGACCTTGGCGCCGAGGGCGGCGGGATAGCCGAAGCCCATCGCCCCGAGGCCGAGCGAGCTGATGTAGCGGCGCGGCTCGTTGAAGCGGTAAAACTGGGCGGCCCACATCTGGTGCTGGCCGACGCCGGTGGTGATGATGGCGTTGCCCTTGGTCAGTTCATAAAGCGCGGCTACCGCCTCCTGGGGCAGGATGTGCGGGGTCTTGCCGAAGCCGGCCGAGCTGTCGAAGGGGGTTTCCTTTTTCCATTGCGCGATCTGGGCATGCCAGGCCGCGGTGTCGGGCGGGCTGAACTTGAGCACGGCGATGAGCTCATTCAGGCGGCCCAGGGCGAACTTGATGTCGGAGGAAATCGGATACTGAACGCGCTTGTTCTTGTTGTGCTCCGAGGTGTCGACGTCGATGTGGACGATCTTCGCCCCGGCGGCGAACTTGCCGACGTCGCCGGTGATGCGGTCGTCGAAGCGGGCGCCGAAACAGAGGAGGAGGTCGCATTGGTCCACCGCCCAGTTGCCGTAAGCCGCGCCGTGCATGCCGAACCACTGCATGGAGAGGGGATGGGTCTCGGGGAAGGCGCCCACGCCCATCAGGGTGGAGGCGACGGGAATGTTGGTTTTCTCCGCAAAGGTTTTCAGCTCGGCGTGGGCGCCGGCGGAAATGATGCCGCCGCCGACGTAGAGCACGGGTTTTTTTGCCTCGGCGATGAGAGAAATGATCTGCTTGAGCTGGGCGTCGTCGGCGTGATGGACGGCGCCGATGTAGGGATTGCGGAACTCCACCGCGCCGGGGAAGACCGGGGTGATTTTTGCCTGCTGCACATCCTTCGGGATGTCGATCACGACCGGGCCGGGCCGACCGCTGCGCGCGATCTGGAAGGCCTCCTTGAAAATGCGCGGCAGGTCCTGGGCGTTCATCACCAGGTAGCTGTGCTTCACCACCGGCAGGGTCATGCCGTAGAAATCGGTCTCCTGGAACGCCATCTTGCCGATGTACTTCGAATACACCTGGCCGGTGATCGCGACGAGCGGGATGGAATCCATGAACGCATCGGCGATGCCGGAGATGAGATTGGTTGCGCCGGGGCCGCTCGTGGCCATGCACACGCCGACCTTGCCGGTGGCGCGGGCAAAACCGCCGGCGGCAAACGCGCCGCCCTGCTCATGGCGGGGCAGGATGGTCCGGATCTTGTCGGTGCGGGCGAGCGCTTGGTGCAGCTCCTGCGATGCGCCGCCCGGATAGGCGAAGACGACGTCCACGCCCTCGCGAATGAGGCACTCGACAACGCAGTCGGCGCCTTTCATTTCACGGCCGATTTCGGCCTGGGGGAAGGTGGTGGGCGTAGGTGACGTTTTCATGGCAGAATGAATCTGCCAGTAGAGCGCGGTTTTTTCCCGCGGGCAAGCTTAGGTTTCGATCCGCGCCGCCTGGCGCGGCTCAACGAGGGGAGACAGGCGGAGTTTTTTCCCGACCGTAACCGTCCGTGGTCCGGAAAAACGACAGATGCCGCTGTTCCAGCCAGCGCAGCTTTTCCGCGATGCGCGGCGAATCCGGTGCTTCAAAAAAAACCCAGTAGCCCGACTCGCGATTTGCCCGGGAGAGATCCCGTGTCTGCAGGTAGCTTGCAATCCAGCGGCGCTTTCCCAAGGCGATGGTGGCGGCGTTCCGTTCCGGCGAAAAGTTTGCCCAGATAATCCCTCCCAGGACCACCCAGCCGACCATCAACCCGCGCCGGCCGGCCGGTCCGAATTTTTTTCCCCACCATTCCAAGGCAAGCGCGACGCCACCGATGCCCGGGGTCATCAAGGTCATGTACCGCCACATAAAAGCCGCCTCGATATTGATCGGCAAACGGCCGAGCGCGGTGAGAGCGGCATAGGCCAGCGAGGTGCCGGTCAGGAGCCAGACCGCCCCGGCCCGCATGTCCGCCTCGCGCCGCCAAAGCCGGCCGGCGGCGGAAACGAACGCGCCCAGCACCAGCCCCAGCACGGCGGCGCCCGCCGCGGTTGGCAGGGGCGAAAGGGAGCGAAATCCCAGCAGACTCGTGTACATGAGGGCGCAGAACCGTGGATAGTCCCACCACTGCAGGGCCGGAGGGCGCGTGACCGAGGTGCCGTGGTCCCAGTGATAACCGCAGGCAAAGGCAACCACCGCCCCGGCCAGGAGCAGCAGGATCAGGACGGCCGGCCAACGCTCCGTCGTGCCGCTGGTCGCGGGCGGGCGCAGCCCGCGCAGCAGCGCCAGGCCGGCCGCCGCCGGCGCGGCGCAAACGCCATAACCGGTGAAGATGACGAGCGTGCTGCAAACCCCGACGGCGATCACCCGCGCCGCCGGCCGCTGCAGCGTCCAGGCGCACGCGAGCAGAAAAACCAGGGCCAGGGGAACGATGGAATGAGCGAGGCTGGGCGTGAAGGTCATGGTCTCCCAGTGGAGCGGCCCGAGCAGCAGCAGCGGAAATGCGGCATCGCTCCAGCTCAGGCGCCCGCGCAGGCGTGCGGCGAGCACAAGCGCGGCCGCCGTGGCGACGGCCAGGACTACAATCGCCGCCCAGGCATCGGCGCGCACATCCCAACCGGTGGCACGATAAAGAAACCATTCGATCAGTCCCCCCAGGCCCAGCCGGTGCGGTCCGTGCTGGTATTCAAAGCTGGCCCACGGACCCTCGCCTTTAAACATCGGCGTCAAGAAAGCCCACTGGTCTTCAAACAGAAGGTCGACGGCGTTGTCCTGCACAAATCCGATCAGCCGGATCAGTCCGAGGATAAACACCGCCGCCACCGCCAGCAGTGCAAACCCCGGACGGCGAGCAGAGCCGGACGGCATGGTCGCAGGAGAAACGGAAACGTCCATCGGCTGGAGAGTCAGCCGCATCCGGCCGGCCTTGGCGAGCCCAAGCCAACGCCTTTGCGTTTGCCTTGTCGCTCGGGAGCGCATGAGGCTGGAGCGGTGCTGAAGCTCCTTTTCATCGGCGACATCGTCGGCCGCCCCGGCCGGGAAATCGTGATCGAGCGCGTGCCGAAGCTGCGCGCGGAGCTGGGACTCGATTTCGTCATTGCCAATGCCGAGAATGCCGCCGCCGGCGCCGGCCTGACCGGCGCGCTCGCCCAAACGCTGCTCGCCGCCGGGGTGGACGCGATCACGCTCGGCGATCACGTCTGGGACCAAAAAGGTTTTGAAAGCGAGATCGGTGCGCTCGACCGCGTCTGCCGTCCGGCCAACCTGCCGACGGCGTGTCCCGGCCGGGAGTTCCTGATTCTGGAGGCGAAAGGCTTCCGGCTCGCCGTCTTCACCGTGCTCGGTCGGCAATATCTCAACCTCAAGGCCGATTGCCCGTTTTTGTGCGCCGACCGGCTGTTGGCGCAGCTCGCCGGCAAGGCCGACGGGTTTTTCGTCGAGGCGCATGCCGAGGCGACATCGGAAAAACAGGCGCTCGGCTGGCATCTCGATGGCCGCGCCCTGGCGGTGGTCGGCACGCACACCCACGTGCCGACGGCGGATGCGACCGTCCTGCCGAACGGCACGGCGTTTATGTGCGACGCCGGCATGACCGGGCCCTATACCAGCGTGCTCGGCCGCGAGGTGAAACCGGTCATCGGCCGTTTTCTCGACGGCATGCCGCGCAAATTCGACGTGGCGGAGGGCGACGTGCGGCTGTCCGGCGCCTGGGTGGAGTTCGACCCGGCGACGAAGCGCGCCACGCGCTGCGAACTGACGACGGTGCGGAAGTGAGCTTTTGACGCAAAGGGCGCAAAGAAAGCAGAAATTTTTTCTGCAAAGAACGCGGAGAAAAGCGAGCGCTCAGAATGACGAACCATTTCGAGAACACGCCTTGATTCTGGGGAAGCCCGATCTTTGCGAACGCTGCGCCCTCTGCGTTAAAATCTGAATACGGATAAAACCTATTCGGCCGGCTTTTTCGGCGGATCCGGGGACGGCGGAGTTTTTTGGCCGGCCTCGGCGGCCTTGAGCCGCTCCAGTTCCGCCGGATGTTCCTCGAGCATTTCGCGCTCGGACATCCGGCCTGTCAGCCACGCGAGGTTGACCGGATAAATATCCGGATTGAAAATGACGAAGTAGAAATGCCAGACGATGATGGCCAGCGTGGCCAGCACCGCCTCGTAGAAGTGGACCGTCTGGGCGATATCGAAGCCAAGCTTGGTCAGCAGGCCCATCGAGGTGTTATCGAACCAGAGGATGGCACCGGTCAGGCCCATGATGATCGTGCCCCAGACCAGCGCCCAGTACTCGCTTTTTTCGATGTAACTGAAGCGGCCGAACCGCGGCTTGTCGGACGCAAGGCCGAGATTGTACTTCATCACGCGCCAGGGATCGGTGATGTCGCGACCGCGCGGCAGCAGGTCGCGGAAAAGGCTGCGCCCGGCGGCGGTGAAGGCCAGATAGCCGGTGTGCCAGGCGCCGGCGGCGAGCAGGACCACGCCGGCGATCCGGTGGAGGAGGCCGCGCCACTCAAAGGCCCGCTGGCTCAGGCTGCGGATGGTCACCACCCACCACGCCTCGGGATAGTGCAGCATGAAGCCGGTCACGACCAGGAGCATGAAACTGATCACGAGCGTGCCGTGCTGCAGGCGCTCGTGCACCGTCATGCGCAGGTACAAGCGGTGCGCCACGTGCTCCTCCTCGACCAGGCCTTTTTGGATGGCGAGCTTGCGCCGGATTTTCTTGAGAAAATCGAGCGCATTGTGCACCGCCATGCCGCCGACCACGACGATGATGAGCCAGACATAAAGCGTGGAGACGAGATAGAGCACCGGGCTGGCGCCATCCGCGCCTTTGCCCGCCGCCGGATTGGCGTGCACCGGGCCGACGGTGAAGCGGGTATTGGCCCCGGGATGGCATTGACCGCAGGTGCGGACGAGATTGGCCTTGTTCACCGTGGAGGTCGGATCGAGCGGCGACTTGATGGCATGGGCGGTGTGGCAGCTCGCGCAATTGGCCGCCTCGACCGAGCCGCCGCGCACCGCCAGGCCGTGGTAGCTGTCGGTAAAGGTCTGAAAGGCGCTGGTGTTGAGACCGTATTTTTGCGTGAGCGCCACCGAGGCGTGGCAGCTGGCGCAAACCTGCCGGGCGACATTGCCGGCATAGACCGGCGAGGCCGGGTCGGTGTGGGCCCGAATATCATGCTCGCTGTGACAGCTGGTGCAGGCGGGCGAATCGGAGTTGCCCTTGCGCAGCGCCGCCGCATGCACGCTGGTGGCGAAGTCCGCCATGATGGCCTGATGGCACCGGCCGCACGTCTCGGCCTGATGAAGTTTGTTCATGCGGTCGCCGGCCGCCATCGCGCTGTTCATCTCATGCGCCCCATGGCAGTCGACGCAATTGGCCGCCTCCGCCTTTCCCTTCTTCAGGTCTGCGCCGTGCACGCTTTGCTCGAACGCCGCCACGAAGTGCGCGCCCCGCGCCGTCTGTCCGGCCACGGACGGCTTGCCGACGTGGCATGACTCGCAGAGCGCGGCTTGCGCCAGCTTCAAGGCGATCCCGTCGTGTCCGCCGGCCTGATGATCGACGATCGCGTTTTCATGGCAGGAGAGGCAGCTGGGCGCGTCGGCCGAGACCGCCAGCGAACGCCCGTGGGCCGAGGCGGCAAAATGATCGCGCTCCGTCGGGTGGCAGCGGCCGCAGGACTCGGCCTGACGGGCGCGGCGGAAGGGAAAATCCGGCGAACGGGTGGTGGCGATGGCGTGCGTGCCGTGGCAGGCCGCGCAGGAGGTATCGTCACCGCGCGGCGGCGGGCTGAGGTTGAGCCGCGGATGAAAGGCATGCCGGGCGCCGCTGTCGGAATGACAGGAGGCGCAATCCACCGGCGTGATCTGGGGCTTGTGCGGCAGGCTGTCGGGATCGAAACCCTCATGGCAGTCCACGCACTTGAAGTCGCCATGCGCGGATTTGGCCAGGGCGGCGGCGTCGACGAAAAGGGAGATCGCGCGATGCTCCTTCTCCATCGTCGCGGTCCTGTCGCTGTGGCAATCAATGCAGGCCTGGTTGGCCGCCGCGGCGTCCGGTCCGGTCGCGGCTGGGCTGGCCACGCCAACGGCCAGGGCGGCGCCGGCGGTCAAAAGCCGACGAAAAAACCGGCCAACGCGGCGCGGGGCGGCTGGAAACGGCCCCGATCGGGCGGGAATGCACGCCATGGCCGGATTCTAGGCCAAATGACGCCGCCCGGCCCCACATTTCTTGGGCAAAACCGAACCAAAATTTTCCGCCAGCAGGTTGCTTTTCCGCCCAGCCGGACCCGGCCGCGGCCCGACCTTATTCCGGACGCCTGCCGACTGCCCGGACCTGAAACCACGAACGTTCGAGCCGCCCGTAGATCCGGCAGGCTGCCTCGAACAGCGGGCGTCCGCCCAAACGCGCGATCAGCCGGTAACGGGGCGGCCATTTATGAATGTAGGGTTTCGATTCGATCAGGGTATAGCCGGCCTCAGTGAACAGGTTGCCGAGGCACATCGGGCTCCAGCTATACAGGTGATGGTTCACATCGCGCGGCCGGTAGGCATGGGTGATCGATTCACAAGGGACCACAAAAACGATCTTTCCGCCTCGTTTCAGCTTGGGGTGCAGGGCCGTCAATTCCTGCAGCGGGGCCAGGGTGTGCTCGAGGGCGTTGTTGGACACGATCACGTCGGCATACCCGTCCGGAACGTATTCAGTTTTCGAATACGATTCGATCCCGTTCGCCTGCGCCGTGGCCCGGGCGGAAGGATTGGGCTCCACCCCGACCTTTTTCCGGCACCGCATGTTTTTCAGCAGAAAGCCCCCGCCGCAGCCGAAATCCAGGACGTCATCCGTCTCCCGGACGTGGGCTTGAAATTTGGTCAGGTTCGCCCAGCCGCCGAATTCGCCGATGGGGGCCTGCCAGGCGAAGTAACGGTCGTCGTAGTGCTTCGCCAGGGATTCCGTCACGGTGCAGGTCCGGTTCAGGTGTGCACGGCGCCGCCTTCCTCGTAGACGCCGAGATGCCGGTAGCGCTGGTAGCGCGCCTCCCGCAGCTGCTCGGGCGACAGCGCGCCCAGTTCGCCGAGGTGCTTTTGCAGTGACTGTTTCAGCGCGGCGGC
>DASRHD010000106.1:0-15661 GCA_035650695.1 Opitutaceae bacterium | reverse complement strand
TCGCGCTCGGCAAAACCGGCATCCAGCTCAGCCGCCTGGGCATTGGCACCGGCATCAACGCCGGCGAGGATCTCTTCGCCCTCGGCAAGAGCGATTTTGTCCGCCTGATCCATTATGCCTACAACCGGGGCATCACCTATGTTGACGCCGCCGAATCGTACCAGACTTTCGGCTGGATCGGCGACGCGATCAAGGGCCTCCCGCGCGAAAAGATTTTTCTCCAATCCAAAGTCTCGGGCCGTCCGTCCGATGTTCTCGCCGCCATCGACCGCCACCGCCAGGTCTACAAAACCGATTACGTCGACAGCCTGCTCATTCATTGCATGACCAAGGGCGGCTGGACCGACGGCTGGAAGCGGGTCATGGACGGCTTCAACGAGGCCAAGGATCGCAAATGGATCCGGGCCAAGGGCGTCTCCTGCCACACCCTGCCGGCATTGCAGGCAGCCACTGCCTCGGACTGGACCGAGGTTCACCTCGTGCGGGTCAATCCGCAGGGGAAGTACATGGACGGCGCGATTGCGACCTGGAACAGCCGCGACACCGTGCCGGTTGCGCCGGTCATGGCCGAGATCAAGACCATGCACGCCAAGGGCCGCGGCGTGATCGGCATGAAAATCTTCGGCAACGGTTCCTTCAAAAACCCGGCCGACCGCGAAAAATCGATCCGTTTCGCCATGGGGTGCCCGGACATCGATGCCGTGGTCATCGGCTTCAAGACCACGCAGGAAATCGACGAAGCGATCGAGCGGATCGACCGCGCCCTGGCGGAGGTTTGATCGGGATTGCCGGCACCGGCTGATACCGTGCAGCGCGGGAATCTTGCCGCAGGCGATTGAACGCTTTCGAGCCAGGCGAATTTCGGCGTAATCAAAACTAGCTGGCCCCCGGGCCAAGACAGCGCACGGCCATCGCCCGCAGCACCTCCTCTTGCTCGTCCGGGCGGCGAATGATTTCCTCAAAGGCGGCGATGAACTCATGCTGGTTGTCGATCAGCCGCCGCAGCGCCGGCAGCCGGGCGCCGGCGAGTTTGCCGAGGTACCAGGGGTTTTGCGTAAAGACATTGAACGAACTTTTTTCGCCGGCGGCCTCGCCGAATTGGGCCGCGTGCGCGCCGGCGGCACGGGGCAGGCCGTCGACTCCGCGCGGACCGAGCCGGACGTCGCCGCCGTCGACCAAAGCGCGCAGCTGAAGAAGAATGCGGTTGCGGTTTTGCAGGGCGCTGATGACCGGCCGGGCGTCACCGCCGGCAAAGAAGTGCCGATGCAGGGCGGCGAGCGTGCCCGGCAGGTCGCCGCTGAAAAACGCCTCCGCCGTTTCGAAAAAATCCCCCTCGGCGACATTCGGCGTCAGCTCGGCAACCTGGGCCTCGGTGATGGGAACGCCCTCCCCGGCAAAAGTCGCCAGTTTGCGCACTTCCTCGACCAACAGGCGGCTGTTGGCGCCGATTTTGGCCAGGAGCAAATCGACCGCGCCCGGCGCGAAACTGGCCCCGAGCGAGCGCGCCTCGGCGAGAACGACGCCCGCCAGGGCCTCGCCCGAGGCGCCGTCATCGCCCACGAGCGCGAAGTCCGCATTTTTTTCGCACCATTTCGGAAAGCTTCGCCGGCGGTCCACCGGCGCCGCGGTGATGAGCACGGCGACCTCCGCCGGATCGATTTTTTCCAGCAGGGCCTGCAGGTCCCCGACGAGCCGGAGCGTGCCTTCGGCCCGGCCGGTGGGGGTGTCGGCGAGGAAATTCACATCTTTCAGCCAGACGACGCGCCGTCCGCCGAACATCGGGACGGTCTGCACCGCCTCGCGAAACCGGTTCACCGCCTCCTCCACCTCGCCGACGTTGGCGGTGAAGCCATTGACGATCTCCCGTGAAAACTCGTCGGCGCCGGTCTCGCTGGCCAGCGCCTCGAAGCGCGGCTGGCCAGCGCGCTGAACGAGGAACTCGTCAGTGCCTCCGACAAAGGCGAAGGTTTTGGATGCGGGCATGCCTTCCGGTTTGACGGGCCGGCCGCGGAAACGAAACGAAAAAAATCGCCAAGGCCGGGCCGGCCCTCGAAAGTGGGGGCGACTTTCATGCAGATACTTGCCCAACCCCGACCGGCGCCGCGTGAAATCTGGGCCCGCGACCTGCTGCTGCTGACGCTTTGCGTCGGCGCGCTGTTCTTTTTCGGCCTCAATCGCTACCCGCTCCAGAACCCGGACGAGGGGCGGTATGCGGAAATTCCGCGCGAAATGGTGGCGACGGGCGATTTCGTCACCCCGCGGCTCAACGGCGTGAAATATTTCGAGAAGCCGCCGCTGTTTTACTGGTGCGTGGCGGCCTCGGTGAACTTTTTTGGCGACGAGGAGTGGACGCTGCGCGCCTGGCCGGCGATGTTCGCCCTGGCCGGCGTGCTCATGACCTACGCGGCGGGCCGGGCGCTTTACGGGCGTACGGTCGGACTGACGGCGGCGGTGGTGCAGGCGACCTCGCTGTTTTATTTTGCGCTCGCCCACGTGCTCATCATCGACATGGCCGTCTCGGTGCTGATCAGCGGCGTGCTTTTCGCCTTTATCATCGGCGTGCAGGCGGAGCCGGGGCGGCGACGGCGGGCGTTGTTTTATGCCCTGTATGTCAGCGCGGCGCTGGCCACGCTGGCCAAGGGCCTGATCGGCTTCCTTCTGCCCGGTGCAGTGATGTTTTTGTGGCTGCTCATCTTCAGGGAATGGCGCCGCCTGCGGCCGATTTACCTGCCGACCGGCGCCCTGATTTTTCTCGCCATCGCCGCGCCCTGGCACGTCCTGGCCGAGCTGGCCAACCACTCCCCGGTGAAGGAGCACGATTTTCTCTGGTTTTATTTCGTGCGCGAACACTGGCTGCGGTTCGCCACCGACGTGGACAACCGGGTGGCGCCATTTTGGTACTTCATCCCGATCGTGCTCGCCGGCCTGTTTCCCTGGATCGCCTTTCTCGTCCAGAGCCTGCGGCACAATCTGCAGGGCGGATGGGCGGCGCGGCGGGGCAACGCCGTGGCGTGGTTTTGCATCGTCTGGGCGGCGTTCATTTTCGTGTTTTTCTCCCTCTCGCACTCGAAGCTCGCCCCCTACATCCTGCCGGTTTTTCCGCCGCTGGCATTGCTCATCGGGCGCTATGTGGCGTTGGGGTGGGAGGTGCCGGGCGAGGCGCCGCTGCGCGGAGGTTTTCGCGCCTACGCGTTTGCCGCCGGCGTGATGGCGATGGCCCTATTCATGGTCTGGGCGCGTCTGCCGGCCGACAAACTTTCTCCGGCGCAGCGGGCGGCGCTGACGCCGCTGATCTCCGTGCTTGTCTCGGTGCTGTGCACCGGCGGATTTCTTGTTCCCTGGCTGGCCTTGCGGCGGGGCGTGCGCGTGGGACTGCGCACCCTGGTGGCGGCGACAGCGGTGTTTTTTGTCGTGGTGGTCGCCGCACTTCCAATCGTGCTCGACCGTACGACCAAACCCCTGGCGCTGATGCTCCGCGCGGAGCTCAAGCCGGGCGACCGCGTCTTCAGCTATCACGAGTTTTTCCACGATCTTCCCTTCTACCTCGGTCGTACCATTGGCACGGTGGAGTACCGCGGGGAAATGGATTTTGGCACGGCGGCGGAGGACCACGCCGATCGCTACGTGAATGAGGCGTCGTTTCGGCGCCTCTGGGCCGGGCCTGGCCGAGTTTTTGTCGTGGCCCGCAAACGGGACGCGATGAAACTTTTCGCCGATCCGGCTTTCCGATACAAATTGCTCGCTGAACGCAACGACGACATTCTTTTCAGCAACCAGCCCTAGACTTGCACCCATGCCCGCTTCCACCGCGCCCTTTCTGCCGTTTACCCGGCCGACCATCGATGACGAGACCATCGCCGGCGTGACCGAGGTCCTGCGCTCCGGCTGGATTACCTCCGGGCCGCAGGTGAAAGCCTTCGAGGCGAAGCTTTCCGAGTATTGCGGCGGCCGGCCGGTCCGGGTTTTCAACTCCGGCACCTGCACGATGGAAATCGCGCTGCGCATCGCCCGCATCGGGCCTGGCCACGAAGTCATCACCACCCCGCTGTCCTGGGTGGCGACGAGCAACGTCATCCTCGAAGTCGGGGCCCGGCCCGTCTTTGTCGACATTGATCCGGTCACGCGCAACCTCGACCTCGGCCAGGTTGAGGCTGCGATCACACCGGCGACCCGCGCGATCATGCCGGTCGATCTCGCCGGCCTGCCGGTCGACCGGGACCGGCTTTACGCCATCGCCCAAAAGCACCGGCTTCGCGTGGTCGAGGACGCCGCCCAGGCGTTCGGCAGCACCTGGAAGGGCCGCCGGATCGGCAGCTTCGGCGACTTTGTTTCATTTAGTTTTCATCCCAACAAAAATATCACGACCATCGAGGGCGGCTGCCTGGTCATGAACAGCGCGGAGGAGGCGGGCTTGGCGGAGCAGTACCGGCTCCAGGGCGTGGTGCGTTCCGGCTACGACGGCATGGAGGTCGGATTGGTGGGCGGAAAATTCAACCTCACCGACGTGGCGGCGCGGGTCGGCCTCGGCCAGCTGCCGCATCTCGACGAATTCAACGCCCGGCGCCGCGAGCTGGCCCGCGCTTATTTCGAGCTGTTCGACACGGCCGTCGTCCGCGACATCGGCCTGCGCTTGCCCCCGGCGGACTTTACCGGCAGTAACTGGCACATGTTCCAGGTCATCCTGCCCGAGGAACGTCTCACCCTCAAGCGCGCCGAGGTGATGGCGAAACTGCACGAGGCCGGCATCGGCACCGGCGTGCACTATCCCGCCATCCACCTTTTTGCGCTCTACCGCCGCCATGGCTGGAAGGACGGCGATTTTCCCCACGCCGAGTATGCCGGCCGCAACATTCTCACCCTTCCGCTTTTTCCGGCCATGACTCGCGCCGACGTCGCCCGGGTGGCCCAGGCCCTGATCGGCATCCTCTCCGCCCATCGTAAATCATGAGCGCCGCGCCGCAACTCTCCGTCGTCATCCCGGTTTTCAACGAGGAGCCGAACCTGCCCACGCTCTTTGCCCGCCTCTATCCCGTGCTCGACGGCCTCGGCCGCGGCTACGAGATCATCTTTACCAATGACGGCTCGCATGACCGCTCCCTCGAGCTGCTCAAGGCCCAGCACGCGGCGCGGGCGGAGGTCACGCGCGTGATCGATTTCAACGCCAACTACGGGCAGCACATGGCCATCATGGCCGCCTTTGAGCGGGTGCGAGGTGAAATCGTGATCACGCTCGACGCCGACCTGCAGAATCCGCCGGAAGAAATTCCCAAGCTGCTCGCCCTGATCGACGCCGGACACGATTATGTCGGCGGGTTCCGTCTCCACCGCCAGGACAGCCTGTTCCGCACCTTTGCCTCCAAGCTGATCAATTTCGTGCGCAGCCACACCACGAACATCGAGATGACGGACCAGGGCTGCATGCTCCGCGCCTACCGCCGCCCCATCATCGACGCGATCGTGCGCAGCGGCGCGATCAACACCTTCATTCCCGCGCTGGCTTACAGCTTTTCCGGCAATCCCACCGAGGTCGGTGTGAAACACGAGGAGCGCCATGCCGGCACCTCCAATTATTCATTCTACAAGCTGATCCGGCTCAACTTCGACCTCATCACCGGCTTTTCCCTCGCGCCGCTGCAGTATTTCACCATGTTCGCGCTGGCCTGCGCCGGCGGCAGTTTCCTCCTCGTGCTCGTGCTGGCCTACCGCCGCATTTTTCTCGGCGCCGAGGCGGAGGGCATCTTCACCCTTTTCGGCGTCCTCTTCTTCCTTCTCAGCGTGGCCATGGTCGGCATCGGCCTGATCGGCGAATACGTCGGCCGCAGCTACCAGGTGGTGCGCGCCCGGCAGCAGTATCACGTGCGGGAAATGCTGGAAGCGAAATGAGGCGGTTCCGGTGCGGAGCCGCGCCGGGGTCTCGGCAGGAGGTTATTCGATCTGCAGCGAGCCTTTGACCTTCAACATCACGGTCGAGGAAATCTTGTCCGGCGCCGCGGCGGGCAGGGTGATGACCACGCCTCCCTTGTCATTCGCGGAAGAAAGATTCTTTCCGTCGGCAAGCAAGGTCGCCGACACGACCTCATTTTTCAGGCCTGGCACGAGGAGACGGCCATCGGTGGGCCAGTCGAAGACGTGCAGATAGAGCGTGGCACCGTCGGCCGTGACCTTCGTGGTGCAGCGACCCCAGGCGAGTTTTTTGAAGGGGCTCGCGGTCGTGCCGTAGATGGCCTCGCCATTGACCTTGAGCCAGCGGCCGACCTCCCCGAGGCGCTCGACCGAGCCGGCCGGAATCACGCCCTCACCGGTCGGACCGACGTTGAGGAGGAAGTTGCCGCCCTTGCTCGCGATGTCGATCAGGCGGCGCACCAGCTGCTCGGTCGGCTTATAATCCGTGTCGCCGAGATAATAGCCCCAATGGCCGTTAAGGGTCATGCAGGTTTCCCAGGGGTCGGAATAGCCGGCGTCGGGAATTTGCTGCTCGGCCACACGGTAATCACCGTAGCGGTTGCCCACACGCTGGTTGACGATGCAATCGGGCTGGAGCTCGCGGACCATCTTGAACAGCTCGAGACTCTCCTCCTTGTTGATTTCCTCGGGGGTGTCGAACCAGAGAACGGCGATCGGGCCGTAGTGCGTGAGCAGCTCGCGAATTTGCGGTTTAGCTTTCCGCTCGAAATAACGCGCAAAGGCCTTCTTTTTTTCATCCGGATAATCCCAGGTGTTGCTGCGATAGCCATTGCGGGTGGGTACGTCGGGATCCTGCCAGTCGCGGCCGAGCGAATAATAAACGCCGAACTTGAGGCCCTGCTGGCGGCAGGCTTCGGCCAGCTCTTTCACCGGATCGCGCTTGAAGGGCGTGCGGGCGACGATGTTGTAATCGCTTGCCTGGCTGTCGAACATGGCGAAGCCGTCGTGGTGCTTGGCCGTGATGACGATATACTTCATGCCGGCGTTCTTCGCGATCGTCACCCATTCATTGGCATCGAACTTCACCGGATTGAACACGTCCGCAATCTTGGCGTACTGGGCCAGCGGAATTTTCAAGTGCTGCATCATGTGCTCACTGTGGCCGTCGAGCAGCTTTCCGTCCGGTCCGGGATAATGGCAGCCCCACTGTGAATAAAGCCCCCAGTGGATAAACATGCCGAAGCGGGCGTCCTCCCACCAGGCGAGTCGCTGGGTTTCAACCTGCGGCGGATCGGTCTTGAGCAAGGGCTCTTCGGAATGGATGTTGCCGGGGTCGGGCGCGGCCCCGGCCGCGACAGCGCAAGACAACGCCAGGCCGGCGGCCCCCGCCCGCCAGCCAAAATGGAAAATATGGCTCACGGCCGGTCCGCCTGCGCAGCCCAGCCATGAAGAAGAAAAGAATGATTTGTCCATGGACCTCCATCAAACACAGTTGAGCGCCGCGACAAAACAAGCATTTTCCGCGCTCGCATTTTTTCGCGGAATCCTAACTCATTCATACCGATGAGCTCCCGGCCGCGTATCATGTATTTTGCGTATAGCGAAGTGGGCTACGAATGCCTGCAGCTGCTCTTGGAGCGCGGAGACAACGTCATTGCCCTCATCACCCATGAGGACAATCCGCACGAGAAGATCTGGTTCAAGACTCCGGCCGCCGCGGCCCGCGAAAAAGGCCTGCCCATCTTCACGCCGGAAAAGATCAACACGCCCGAGTGGATCGCGCGCCTGGCCGCGCTGCAGCCGGACCTGATTCTCTCGGTTTATTATCGCAACATGATCAGTCCGCAGATTCTCGCCCTGCCGCGGCTCGGCGCCTTCAACATGCACGGCTCGCTCCTGCCGAAATACCGCGGTCGCGCTCCGATCAACTGGGCCGTCTTGCACGGCGAGCCGCGCCTCGGCATGACCCTGCACCGCATGGTCAAGCAGGCCGACGCCGGCGCCATCGTCGACCAGGAGGGAGTGGACATCGGCCCCCGCGATACGGCGGCAGAGGCTTTCCGCAAAGTGCTGCCCTGCGCCCGGCGCATCCTCGCGCGTCAGATCGACGCCTTGCTCGCCGGCACCGCGAAGGAGACGCCGCAGGATCACTCGCAGGCGACCTATTTCGGCGGCCGCGCACCGGAGGACGGCCGGATCAAATGGATCCAGACCTCCGCGCAAATTTTTAACCTCATCCGCGCCGTGGCCGATCCGTATCCCGGCGCCTTTACCGACGTCGGCCCGGCCCGTCTCATGGTCTGGTGGGCCGAACCCGACTCGCCCTCCGCCCGGGACCGCCGGGGCCGGCCCGGCGAAATTCTCTCGCTCATGCCCCTCGTCGTCGCGACCGGGGACGGCGCGCTCGAGCTCACCCGCACGGAATGGCGCGGCGCACCCGCGCCGACGCTGAAGATCGGCCAGACGCTGGAGACGGCTGCGGCTCCGAAAAGTTAAAGGTCGGCCCCCGGCGCTTCCGTCAAATTCAGTCTTTCAGCCCTGCCGTCTTTCGGTCTTCTTTATCTCATGCCACTCAAAGTCCTCATCCTTGGCGCCAACGGCTTCATCGGCAGCTCGCTCACCCACGCGATCCTCAAGCAGAAGGATTGGGAGGTTTACGGCATGGACGTCGGTGATCACAAGCTCAGCCATTGCCTGGGTAATCCGCGTTTTAAATTCCTCGAAGGGGACGTGATGATCAACCGCGAGTGGATTGAGTACCACGTGAAGAAATGCGATGCGGTCCTGCCGCTGGTCGCCATCGCCAACCCCGTCCAGTATGTCAAGGACCCGCTGCGTGTTTTTGAGCTGGATTTCGAATCCAACCTTTCCGTGGTGCGCCAGTGCGCCAAGTACAAGAAGCGCATCATCTTCCCGTCGACCTCGGAGGTCTATGGCATGTCGCCCGACCGCGAACTCGATGAAGTGACCAGCCCGCTGGTTTACGGTCCGATCGACAAACAGCGCTGGATTTATGCCTGCTCCAAGCAGCTGCTCGATCGCGTAATCTACGCCTACGGCGTGCGCGACGGCGTCGATTATACGCTCTTTCGTCCCTTCAACTGGATCGGCCCCAAGCTGGACAACGTTTTCGAGGCCAAGGAGGGAAGTTCCCGGCTTTTCACCCAGTTCATCTCCAACGTCATTTTCAAGAAACCGCTCCAGCTCGTCGACGGCGGCAAACAGACCCGTTCCTTCACCTTCATCGACGACGGGGTGGATGCGCTCCTCCGTATCATCGAGAACACGGGTGGCCGCGCGTCGCGCCAGATCTTCAACATCGGCAATCCGGCCAACGAGGTCAGCGTCGCCCAGTTGGCCAAGCTGATCATTGCCGCCTTCAAGAATTATCCGGAGTATCGCGAGCACGCCGCTGCGGCCAAGGTGGCGGTCGTGCCGTCGGGCAAGTATTTCGGCAAATATTACCAGGATATCCAGAAACGCGTGCCCTCGATCGTCGCGATCAAACGGCAGCTCGGCTGGCAGCCGAAGGTGAACCTTCGCACCGCGATCAAGCTCACACTCGACTACCACCTCGCGCACAAGGATTACGCGCTGGAGTGAGCCGCGCCGCGCCATGCCCGTCCGCCTTGCGCTCAAAATCGACGTCGACACCGACCGCGGCACGCGCGAGGGCGTGCCGAACCTGCTCGCCGACTGCCAGAAAGCCGAGGCGCCGGCCTGCTTTCTCTTTTCGCTCGGGCCGGACCAGACCGGACGCGCGATCACGCGCATCTTTCGGCCGGGATTTTTCAAAAAGGTCAGCCGGACCAGCGTGGTCCAGCTTTACGGCGTCCGCACGCTGCTCAACGGCACGCTTCTGCCGGCGCCGCACATCGGCCGCCGCAACGCCGGCGTGATGCGGGCGGTGCGCGACGCCGGCTTCGAGACCGGCATCCATTGCTACAACCATTACCGCTGGCAGGATTACGTGCAGAAGCTGCCGCTGGCCGATGTCCGGGCGGAGTTCATCGCCGCCCGGGCGGAATTTTTGCGGGTGTTCAGCCGCGAATCGCACACCGCCGGGGCGGCTGGCTGGCAGAGCAACGCCCGCAGCCGCCAGGTTTACGACGAGGCCGGCCTGCTCTACGCCAGCGACACGCGTGGCGCATTTCCCTTTTTCCCGCGGATCGACGGCCGGGTTTTCACCACGCTGGAAATCCCCAGCACACTGCCGACCTTCGATGAGCTGCTCGGCCGGCCGGAATTCCCCGAGGAGAAGATCGTGACGCATTATCTTTCGCTGCTGCGTGATGACCGGCCCAACGTCTTCACCCTCCACGCCGAGATCGAGGGAATGGGCAAGCGCGCCCTCTTTCAGGCGCTGCTGGCCGCGGCCAAAAACGCCAGCGTCGAGTTCATCCGGCTCGACGATCTCGCCCGCGAGCTTTTGGCCGACCGCGCGGCCATTCCGGTGTGTGACCAGGTCATGGCCGAAATCGACGGACGCAGCGGCCTGGTCGCAACGCAGGCGGTGGCGGCCTGACGGCCGCGGTGGGTGGGTTCAAAGTTCAAGGTTCAAAGTCGACCTTGAACCTTGAACAGGGAACTTTGAACCTCTTCACCTCCGGTCGAGCCGGTTGAAGAGCCAGAGGCCGATGGAGAGAAAAATAAGATTGGGCAGCCAGAGCAGAAGATCGGGGCGGTATTCCGGATGGCGGTCGAGCCAGCCGATCATCACGGTGAAAAAATAATAGCCGAGCACAAGCAGGCCGGCGACGCCGAGATTGGCGGAAGTTTCACGCCGCGAGACCTTGATGCCGAGCGGCACGGCCATGAGTGCGAAGGAGAGGACGGCAAGGGCGGTGTTGGTTTTGTCGCTCACCACCATCTGCACTTTCATCACCGCACGGGCGTGATCGCGGGCCTGGGGCGGCGGCACCTTTTCGGCTGCCAGCCGGTCGTGCTCGGCGCCAAGCTCGGCCAGGGTCATCCATTGCAGCTTGCGGCGGAGAACGTGGTCGTGGCCGAAGGCGTTTTCCAACGGGAAGGCGACGGGAAAAACTCCGAAGGAGCCGTCAACGATGCGGGAAAAATCCTCCGGCCGGGCCTCGTCCCGCGACTCCACCCGGGCCTGCATCAGCCGCGCCTCGATCGTATTGTTTTCCTCGTTGTAAGTGACGTAGCCGGACGGCGCGCGGATGAGAACGGTCGCGCGCTTTTCATTGTCGAGTTTCCAAACCCAGATGTCATGCAGCAGATCGCCCTGCTTGTCGCCGGCGTAGAGGACGACGTTGTGGAAATCGCGGACAAACGTCTTGGGCACGATGAGACCGAGCGCATTCGTGCGCAGCGCGTCGGCCAGCTCCCGTTCATACTCCACCCGGCCATAGGGCATGGCTTCGAAGTTGACATAGAAGGCGGCGACCGCGCCGAGCGCGGCGAGGAAAAAGACCGGCCGGGCGATGCGGGCCAGGCTGACGCCGGCGGAGCGCATGGCGGTGATCTCGCTGTCGGCGGACAACCGGCCGAGGGTGAGGAGCACGCCGGTGAGGATGCCCGGCGGCAGCACGAACGGCATGGTGGCGGGAAGGAGAAGAAGGAGAAGTTTTATGACCACGCCCCAGGCGATCTGGCCGGCGAGGATGTAGCCGAGCATGTCGCGCAGCCCGCTGACGAGAACGAACATGCAGGAAAGCAATCCCACCGCGGCGGCGCAGGTGAAAAGCACGCCCTTGAAGATGTAGCGGTCGAGGAGGGTCACGGCACGCCTCTATTTCACAGGTGCGGGGCGCGCTGACAATGCGGTTTGTCAGCCAGGCTCCCTTTTTCGCACGGAGGCGGATCCGGCCGGGGCCCTTAAAACAGGCTGAGCTGCACCCCGCCGGGGCGGCGGAAATGCGCGGTTGAAAGATTGCGCGGCCGGCGGTTGAGGCCGGCGCGCCGGGCCGCGATTTCAAACAAATCGGAGATCTGCTCGGCAAAAATGCCGGCGCCGGCAAAACGCTCGCCCCAGGTGCTGACATTGAGCTCGCCGCCGCGCAGGTCGCGGAGCCGGCTGAGCACGCGGTCTTTTTTGGTCGGGGCGTGCGTCTCCAGCCAGTTGATAAAAACATCCTTCACCGCGTAGGGGAGGCGGAGAATGGTGTAACCGGCATGGGTCGCGCCCGCTGCCGCCGCCGCATCGAGGATGGCGGGCATCTCATGATCGGTCAGGCCGGGGATGATCGGCGCGACATTGACCCCGACCGGCACGCCAGCCTCGGCAAGCAGTCGAATGGCGCGGAGGCGGTGCTCGGGGCGCGCCGCGCGCGGCTCGAGCTTGCCCGCCAGTTCGGCGTCGAGGGTGGTGAGGGTGAGGGTGGCGGCGACGCAGGACCAGCGCGCCAGCTCGGCGAGGAGGTCGCGATCGCGGGTGACGAGAAAATTTTTCGTGATCACGCCGACCGGATTGCGAAATTCCAAAAAGACCTCGAGGCACTGGCGGGTGAGGCGGAAATGGCGCTCGGCTGGCTGATAGCAGTCAGTCACGCCGCTGCAGGCGACGACCTGCGGCTTCCAGCGGGGGGAGGTGAGCTCGCGGCGGAGCAGCTCGGCGGCGCGGAGTTTGACGAGAATTTTGGTTTCGAATTCGAGGCCGGCGTTCCAGCCGAGGTAATCATGGTAGGGGCGGGCGTAGCAATAGGCGCAGCCATGCTCGCAGCCGCGGTAGGGATTGAGGCCGGCGGAGAAGGGAAGGTCCGGACTGTCGTTATAGCTGAGAATTGACTGGGTGGCGTCGAAGAAAAACTGGGTTTGCGGATGCGGCTGTTCCTCCGGGGGCGCCTCCGGATCGGGTTCCAAATGCAGGCGCTCGAAGCGATTCGGAGGGTTGAGGGCGGTGCCACGGCGGGGGGAAGGCCGCCGGGGAGCTGCCGGCGGCCCGGCCGGAAGAAGGAAGAATTGCGACGGCATTCCGCACCTTACGCAAAATCGCCGTTCCGCCAGCGCATTTTGCGAGCGGGTGCGCAACTGCGGGGAACGGTGGCAGTTGAACGTTGCGAAGCGGCCGAAGTTTCTGTGAACGTTTCCGCGCGCCCCGGGTCGCATATCCTTCACCATGCTGAAAATCGTCCGCTCCTTCTTCATCCTTTTGCTGCTCGCCGCGGGACCGCTGCGGGCCGCCGATACGGAGACGCCGCCGGAGCATGCGCTCAAGGACCTTGTCAGGCGTGAGCGCGAGCTTTTCGACGAGGCGGAAAAAAATCGGAATTCGCCCGAATTCGACCAGGACAACTTCAAATCGCAGCTTCAGCAACTGGCCGATGCCTACGAGACGCTGCTGAGCCAGAATCCCGACTTCACCGCAGCGCACGTCGCCTACGGACAGATGCTGTGGAAAATCGACATGCGCAAGGAGGCGGTGGCACAGCTGATCAGGGCCAACCAGCTCGACCAGGACATTCCGCTGGTGAAAAATCTGCTGGGCGACTACCTGGCGGAGCAGGGACGGCCGATTGAGGCGCTGCCGTATTTTCTCGCCGCGGTGAAGCTCGCGCCCAAGGAGCCTCTTTATCACTATAATCTTGGCCGGCTGCTCTTCGAGGCGCGGGAGGATTTTCTTCGCACCGGCAGCTGGAGCCGTCCGGCCCTCGACCATGCCATGCTCGAGGCCTTTCGCAACGCCACCGCCCTGGCGCCCGATCGTCTCGATTTCGCTTCGCGTTACGCCGCCGCCTTCTACGACTTGCAGACGCCGGACTGGGACGCCGCCCTGGCCGCGTGGCGCGCGCTCGAGCCGAAGGTCAAGCCCGGCTTCGACCTCCAGCTGGTCCAGTTGCAGGAGGCCACCGTGCTGTTGAAACAAAACAAGCCGGCCGACGCCCGTTCCCTGCTCGATACGGTGACGGATCCGAAGCTGGCCGGACAGAAGGAAAAGCTGGTTGCGCAACTGCCGCCAACGGCAGAAAAGTAAGCGCGCGCATGTCCCCTCTCGTCGACAGACTCGAACGCATTTTCGGCCGTTTCGCCATCCGCAATCTTTCGCTTTATCTCGTGGCCGGCCAGGTGGTGGTGTTTGTTTTTGCCTGGTTCGACAAAATCTCAATCGAGCAATTCCTCCTCTTTCCCGCGTTGCTGCACGCCCAGCCCTGGCGGCTGCTCACGTTTCTTCTCCTGCCGCCGGCGGCCTCGCCCGTCTTCATCGCCTTTGCCTGGTGGCTGTTTTATCTCATGGGCACGGCCCTGGAGGACTATTGGGGCGTCTTTCGCTACAATCTTTTTCTTTTTGCCGGCTGGACGCTGACGGTTGCGGCGGCGTTTCTCACCCCGGAACTTCCGGCGACGAATGCCTTTCTCGCCGGTTCGGTTTTTCTCGCCTTCGCCTATCTCAATCCCGATTTCGAGCTGGCGATATTTCTCATCCTGCCGGTGAAAATCAAGTGGCTTGCCCTGCTCACCTGGGCCGCCTACGCCGTCAGCTTCGCCCTCGGCACTTGGAACACCCGCTGCCAGATCCTGGCCGCCACCGGCAATTTCTTTCTTTTCTTTGGGCGCGATATTTTTCTCAGCGCCCGCATGCACCGGCGCCGGATGGCAACCGAGACGCGGCGTTTCGGGCTGAGCAGCCGCGAGCCCGAGGCACGTCACCGCTGCCGGATCTGCGGCAAGACCGAGCTGACCCACCCGCAGCTCGACTTCCGCTATTGTTCGAAATGCGCGGGCGAACAATGCTACTGCTCCGAGCACATTTTCAATCACGAGCACGTGCTCACGGATGAGAAAGCCGGCGTCTGATCTTTTCGCCGGCGCGGACCGCCCTGCCACCCTTGGCGGCTGGCTGGCCTTGGCGGAGCGCCTCTATGCGCGCGAAAATCTTGCCCTCGGCCAGGTGGCGACCAACGCCCACGACGAGGCGCTCTACCTGCTGCTGCGCACGCTGCATCTTTCGCTCGAAAGCCGGCCGGGCGTGCTCGAGCGCCGGCTTACCCCGGCGCAGGCGGCCGCCGTGGAGGAAATGCTGCGCCGCCGGATCGTGGATCGAGTGCCGGCCGCGTACCTCACGCGTGAGGCCTTCCTCGGCGGCCTGCACTTCCATGTCGACGAGCGGGTCATCATTCCACGCTCCTATTTCCTCGAAATCCTGCCAGCGCAACTCGGACCTTTCGTGCCGGAGCCGAAGGCAGTGGCGCGCGCGGCCGACGTCTGCACCGGCTCGGGCTGTCTCGCCGTCCTGCTCGCGCGCCATTTTCCCCGCGCGGGGGTGGATGCAATCGATCTCTCCCCCGGGGCGCTCGCCGTCGCGGCGATCAACCGCCGCCGCCACCGCCTCGGCCGGCGGATGAAGCTGTGGCAAAGCGACGTGTTCGATGCGGTTCCGCCCGCGCGCTACGAGGTGATCTTGAGCAATCCGCCCTATGTCCCAACGCGCGAGTTGCGCAGCCTGGCGCCGGAATTCAAGCAGGAGCCGCGCCTCGCCTTCGACGGCGGACCAGACGGGCTCGCGATTATTCGTAAACTGCTGCGGCAGGCGCGCGACCGCCTGGCCCCCGGCGGCGTGGTGCTGCTTGAAGTCGGCGGCCTGCGGCGCGCCATGGAGGCGGAATTCGCCGTGCTCGCACCGCATTGGTTTCACAGCGCGGATGGCGAGGATTGCTGTTGCGCCATCCGGGCGGAAAAGCTGCGCGCCTGGGCGGGGTGAAGGGCGGGGTTATTCTTTTTTTCCGGGCCGGACGACCGGCCAGCCGCTTCCGGCCCAGTCGCGGAGGCCGCCGGTGTTGAAAACGGGGAAACCTTCGGC
>DASRHD010000105.1:0-5125 GCA_035650695.1 Opitutaceae bacterium | reverse complement strand
TCCGCCTCAGGGCAGAAACGCCGGGCGGATCCACCGCGGTGTAATCCGGACTCAGGGCGGTTTGCATTTTAAAGTGTTGGCGGGCGCCGCGCCCATCGGCCCAATGTCGCGCCTTCGCTCTGGCTCGGCGCCGGACGGTTTTCAGACTGCGAGCGCGATTTTTTTGGCGATGGCACGGCGCGATATAGATCGTAGATGGCGCCATAGCCTCGCTCCGGCGAAAAATGCTCGATCACGTAGTCGCGATGGTTGCAGGCCGGCCGCCCCGAATCCCGGCGGTGACCGGCCAGCCATTTCCGGACGGCCTGGGAGCACCCCGGCCGGTCCTCGGGCTGGAAGGTCCAGAGGTGGGAAAGCCCCGCCTGGCCGATGTCCGACATCCCGATGCAGGTGGAACTGATGACGGGAAGGTTGCATGCCAGCGCCTCCAGAAATACCAGCGACCAGCCGGCTTCGTAGCGCGACGACATGACCAAGCCGTCGACCGCATGATAGAACGAGCACGGATCCTCGTTATAATCGAGAATGCGCAGGCGCGAGCCCAGGCCGAGGCGGTGGCCCAAACCGAGCAGATACTCCTTCCATTTTCCCCAGCCAAGATGCAGGAAAAGCAGATCCGGATTTTCCGCGCACACCGGGGCGACGCCAGCGTAGGCGGTCTCCGGGTCCTTCTGCCAGCACATGCGTCCGACCATGCCCAAGACGGTGGCGCCCTCCGGGATGCCGAACTTTGCCCGGGCTGCGCGCCGTTGCTCGGCGGTGGCGGGCCTGAAGCGCGTCGCGTCCACCGGATTGGGGATGACGGCGATGCGCGCATCGCTGATCCCCAGGTTCTCCCGGGCGAAGCGGGCCTCGTCGGACGAAATGACCACGGTTTTTCCAAAGCGTCCGAAAATGGATTCAACCTGGTTGAAAAACCGGACCTTCAGCCAGGGCGGCTTGTTCATGCCGTAGTAGGCGTGCGGCGAATAAAAGCTGCGTTTGCAGCCGCCCAGGATGGCCGCGGCGCGCCCGAGCAGGCCGGCCTTCGAACTGTGGGAGTGCACAATGTCCGGTTGTATTCGTTTTATAAATACAAAAAGCCTGATCAAGGCCGCCAGGTCGAGCGGCGTGGGCAGGTTGGAAACCTTCAGGTCGATGATTTCGCCGCCGGCGGAACGGACTTGCTCCACCACCCGGCGCATGCCGCGTCCGCAACGGCGGCTGGAAAAGGCCAGATGGAGCTCGATCGGCCGGTCGAGGAGGACCGCCACCAGCCCCTCGACGTGCCGAAAAACCCCGTCCAGGCCCGGCTCCACCACGAGCAGGAGGCGAAGACGTCCGGCCGCCGAGCCCGCCGGCCCGGGAGTCTCTTCCATCTCCGCCGGAACGGGACCCCGCCGGAGCGATCCGCCGGCGGGGCGAAGCAGCCCGAAGGCGTGCGGCATCGAGGGAAAACCCCATCGCCCGGACAAGAGGCCGCGAACGCTTTCGAAGAGAAACCACGCCAGAATCAACCCCGCCCAGGTCAAGGCGATATCCACCAGGTCAAACCAACGGGTCGGGATGAAGAGTTGAAGGCATTCGAGCGCGGTGCCGAAAACGCCGAGGGAGACGACCGCGGCGACGCGCGAGCGCGGTCCTCCCAGCACGGCGAGATAAGGACAGGCGAGCAGAAAATAGGCCGGAAGGTTGCGAAGCTCCCCATGCGGGTCCGTCCACCGGCTGATCGGGCGCGGTATCCACCAAACGGTCGCGAGGTTGCTCGACTTCCGCAGGGTCAAGTATGCGCCCGCCGCCAGACCGAGCAGGCCCAGGCCCCAACAGGCCGCTTGCGCGAACTTTCCCCATCGTCGGGGGAAACCGGCCTCATTTCCCCGGCCGGATCGCGCCTCCGCCGTCATTCGGTCCGTCCGGATAAGACGTGGCGCGCTAGGCATTCGCGGTTTCATTCGAAGATTCATTTGCCTCGTCCGGTGACGGCGCGGCGCCGACCGCCGCCGATTCGGCTGGCCAGACGTGCGTCGAAAAAATTTCCGGATATTGGCGGACGAGAAAGCTGCGTATTTCGCGACGGAAACGTTCGGGGCGAAGGTGCCTGACGTTGGCCTGACAAGCCGGCGCGCCAAATGCCGGGCCCCGTTCAAAGCGCATGATCGCCTTCATCAGCGCCGGCGCGGTCTGCGCTCGGAAAAAGAGGCCGGTCGTTCCCTCGCGGACAATCTCGAGCGCGCCCCCTTCGCCATAGGCGATGACCGGCGCCCCCGCCGCCTGCGCCTCGCAGGGGGTGATGCCGAAATCCTCGATGCCGGGAAAGAGAAAGGCGCGGCATCGCTCGAGGTAATCGATCACCACAGCATCGGGCCGCCAGCCGAGGAAGACGACGCAGGACTTCGCCCGCCGCTTGAGATTTTTCATCTCCGGACCGGCCCCGATCACCACCAGCCGGCGCCGCAGCCGCGAGCAGGCCTCCACCGCAAGATCAACCCGCTTGTAAGGCACCAGGGCGGACACAATCAGGTAAAAATCCTCGCGCGGGCGGGAGGGATTGAATCGTTCGATGTTCACCGGCGGATTGATCACGACCGAGTCACGCCCGTAGAAACGCTTGATCCGATCCTGGACGCAGCGCGAGTTGGCGATGAAATAATTTACCCGCTGGGCCATGCGCCAATCGAAGGCGCGCAAACGCGGCATCCCGGCGGCGAAGAGAAAGCTGCCCAGGCGGCTGCGGCTTGCCAGCGACTCCGCGTAGGACTCCCCGTAGCCCCAGAGATAGCGCGGCGGCGAATGGCAGTAGCAGACGTGGACAGCCTCATCCGGCAGGGGAATGCCCTTGATCAGGCTCGCATCGCTGCTCAGCACGAAACGCGTCCCGCGCGGAATCCGCATGCTCCGGATGATCTCGGGGAAAACCGGCAGCAGATTGCGGAAACGCTCGCGCAGCCACGGCCAGCGCTGCATCAGGCTCGCATGGATTTGGTGGGCGAGAAGGGAGGGAGGCAGGTGCTTTTCGTTGTAAACGAGGATGCAAATCGGGGCCTGGGGAAACAGCCGGCCGAACTGATCAAGCACGGCCTCGCCGCCGCGGAAAAATTCCATCCAGTGATGAACCAGCGCGACGGGCGACTCGGCGGAGGAAGTTTTCATCCGATGCTCTTTTCCGCCAGCAGGCTCCAGGTCGATTCGGCGGCCTTGTCCCAGGTGTGAGCAGAGGCGATGGCGCGGCCGACGGCCTTGACCCGGTTTCGTTCCCCGTCCGAAAGCGCCAGGGTGCGATCGATCGCCGCCGCCATGTCCTCCACATTATAAGGATCGAAGTACTCGACCGCACCTCCCTCCTGCCGGGGCTTCCCGCCGATCTCCGTCAATGCGCCGATATTGGAGGCGACGGCCGGGCAGCCGGCGGCGAGCGCTTCGAGCAAGGGAAGACCGAAGCCCTCGTAGAGCGACGGGAAGACCAGGGCTCCCGCCTGCTGGTAATGCTCCCGCAACTCCCCGTCGGTGGTCTCGCCCAGCAACCGGATCCAGTCGGTGGAATCCAATTTTTTGAGCAAGGCGCGATCCAGGCCCGTCCGGAATCCCTCGATACGGCCGGTGATGGCCAGTTCGACCGGATGCCGCTTCTGGACGATTTCCACCGCCTCGATCAACCGGGCGAGGTTTTTGTGCGGCTTGAGGTTGCCGACGTAGAGCAACCGGTTCCTCACTTCCGGCACTCGCCGGCCGCGCCGCCAGAACGCGCCCACCCCGTTGGGAATAACCGATATGTTTTCGGCCTGCGCCAGACCGCGGCGGAGCAATTCACCGTGGGTGAAGCGGGAGACAGCGATGACATGGCACGCCCGCCGCTTTACCCCGCCAAAATAAAATCGCGCCGCCCATTGCCGCAGGCGTCCGCGAAAAATCCCCGGCAGGGCCAGCGGCGCCAGGTCGTGCACCGTCGCGACCACCCGGCATCTTCCCAGGCGCGGAATATTGTAGTGAGGGACCCAGAAAGTGGCGTCCGCCGGCAAGGAGAACGCCAGCCATTGCTCGCGGCAGGAGTAAATCCGCGCGCCGGACGCCACCGGCACGGCCGAGGGCACGAATGTCTCCAGCCATTCTTTTTGCTGCAAGGTATTGTAGACGGCGCTGAGCTCGAAAGGAGCGTCCTTTGGGATTCGCTGCAGGATTTCCCGCAGATAACGGCCGATGCCGGAAGAAAAAAGCATCCGGCCGTCGACCACCAGGGCGCGGCGGGTTTTGCGCCTGGCGGTACGGGCCACGCCGGCGGTTGCAAGGGTTGTGGTTGGCATTGAAGCGGGGGCGGAATAATTGACGGCTGGAACCAAGGCGGAAGCCTGCCCGTCCGTGCTCATGACTTGTTCGTTCATTGTTGGTCGGTCTTGCCGGCAAAATGCCGGCGATCGTCAGGATTCGATCAGTCGGCGGCACATTTCCACGACACGGTGCCCCCGCGCCTCGAGCGCATCGCCGGCCTCCCGCGCGAGCTGGCACGCCGAGGCCCGCAAGCGCATCACCGCATCCCGGTCCGAGATCAGCGTCTTAAGCTGCGCAGTCCAGGCCGCCCGATCGCCGGCCGGCAGGATGATCGAGTCTCCGCGGCCGGCGAGCGACTCGGGAATGCCGCCGGAATCGGACCCCACGACGGGCAGACTCGCCGCCTGCGCCTGATAAATCACCAGCCCCGCCGGTTCGAACCATAACGACGGCACCAGCAGAACGGTTGCGTTCTGATAATGCCGGGCCACCTCTGCCCGCCCGCACACGCCATGAAATCGAATCCGCCGGTCGCCGGCATACTTTTGCCGCAACGGCTGTTCCAGCTCGCCGCCGCCGAGAATATCGATCTCGAAATCGAGGTCGGTGGGCAAGCTGGCCAGGCACTCGAGCACAAATGCGATCCCCTTCGCCTCGATTATTTTTCCGACATAGAGGAAACGGGTTCGCGGCCCCAGCGGCAGCACCGGCATGCTTCGAAAATCGGCCAGGTCCACCACATTGCGCTCGACCAGCACGTTTTTGAAAACATCGCCGATTTGCCCCCGCAGGATTTCGACCATCCGTTTGGAGGGTGACCAAAAACCAAGGCGCCTCACCTTGGACAATGCTCCCCAGCGGACCGAGGATGACCACCGGCAAA